>JAUXCH010000083.1 GCA_030618975.1 Planctomycetia bacterium | reverse complement strand
GACCTGGACCCGGAAGACGAGTTCCAGCCGGAAGTACGAGGACGGGCAGTACCACAACAAGGGCCATGCCACGCTCGAGTTCGTGTCGACGGACGGCACGATCAAGGGCAAGGGCGTCCGCAACTGGAACCGCCGCTGGACCCGGCCCGCCGGCACCACCGCGCAGACGTTCACCAGCACGTACCACATAAACTGGACGGAGAGGGGGGAGGGCCTGATCAACCGGACCAGGTACGTCAGGCACACGACCTACAACGCGAACGGCGAGTTGACGGCAGACGTCTGGAACCGGGACATCTTGTAGATCGTAGACCGCACGCGGAATGCCACCTGTCGGGGTCGGGCCTCCGGGCCCGGCCCCGGCCCAGTTGCCGCGCACTGCGTGACGGACCCTACGCCTCGTCGGGCACCACGGCCTCGGCCTCGACCTCGATCATCGCGCCGTCGTCGTAGAGCCTCACGACCTGGACGAGCGTCATGGCGGGGAACCACCGTCCGAGGTGCTCGCGGTAGGCGGCGCCCACGGCCTTGCTGCCGGCCTGGTAGGCAGGGATGTCGGTGACGAAGAGGCGCAGGCGGACGAGGTGCTCGGGGCGGGCATCCGCGGCGTCGAGCACGGCACGGACGTGGGCGAAGGCCATCGCGGCCTGCCGGACGATGTCGCCGCGGTGGACGACGGCTCCGGTCTCGTCCATCGCGACCTGGCCGGCGACGGTGATCCTGCGTCCGCGGACGGACTCGACGGCGTAGGAGTAGCCGACGGGCTTCGCGAGGCCGGGCGGGTTGATGATGCGCCAGGGGGAGCCTGCGGGCGATGCGGTCATGTCGTCCTCTCCTACATGTACCCCTTGCGTTCGCCGCCGGAGATGGAGTGGAGATAGCCGAGGAAGCGGCCGGCGCCGAACGGCTCGTCCGGGTCGAACCAGGTGCGGGAGACGGTCGGGCCGCTCTTCAGCGCCTCGTGGACCTGCCGGAAGCGCTCGAGCCACCAGCGCATGCGGGGCCCCGTCAGGTCGATCCATCCGGTGTCGAGCCAGCGGCGGACGACCTCGTCGTCGGGGTCGAGCGGACGCTTCAGGCCCTCGAGGTCGCTGGGGTCGGGGAAGAGGAGGCGCTTGCCGAGGAGGAGGCCGGCCTCGTCGGGACCGCGGCGCACGAAGATCGGGATGCCGAGGGAGAGGATCTGGCGGCGGAGGAGCGCGCCCTGGTGGTCCTCGAGGATGTAGCTGCACGCACGGAGCACCATGTCCATCTCGGTGGCCTCGGTGGCCACGCGGGCGACCGTCTCGTAGCGGACGCGGAGGATCTCGATCTCGTAGAGCAGCTTGGCCGTGGTGGGCCCGAGGTTGCCGAGGCTCACGCTCGGGAGGTGGTAGCCCTCCGGCGTGCGGCAGGCGGCCCGGCGGCGCTGGAGGACGCGGTCGCGGACGACGGAGGCGGAGTGCGTAGGCAGGAGGATGGCCGCGTCCATGGCCGCGATGACGTCGTAGCGGGATTCGCCCTCCGCGCACTCGATCGTGGCGCGGGCCACCTCCTCCTTGGTGATGCTGCCCATCTGGCCGAGTGACGTGATGGCGGCGATGTCCTCGACCGCGTAGGGGTTGTTCTCGCCGCTGTGGAGGTAGGGCACCTCGAGCGGACCGCCCACCTCCGTGACGCGCTCGTCGGAGGACCGGAGCGCGTCGAGGAGGGTGGTGCGCCCGTCGCAGGGGACGAACGTGTCGGAGTCGACGAGGGGGAGCGGTCCGCGCTCCATCCGGACCCGAGCGCGACCTCGAACGTCGTCGTCGCTCCACGTGGGCATCAGGCCGCTGATGACCGCGTCATCGGCGTCCTCGTAGCCGACGAGGGTCGCGGGGACGACGACGCGGACGTCGCAACCGGGGGTGTGGGCGAGGGTGAGGAGGAGCTGGGTGAGCGAGCCCGTCGCGCAGACCTTGCCGAGGAGCTTCGTGGAGAGGCCCGGCTCGCCGGTGTCGCCGTGGGTGTACTGGATGTTGAAGCCCATGCCGCCGAGGCCCGTGGTGTGGACCTTGACGTAGCGCTGGAACTCGGGGACGCGGATGTCGTCGTCGCCGCAGAAGAGGGCGTGGAGGCACTGGACGAAGCGGATCATGGCGGCGGTGTCGAGGAGCGCCGTCATGCGGAGCGAGGTCGAGAGGAGGTCGGCGAGCTCCTGGTCGAGAGCGCCGCTCCGCTCCCGGGCGTGGCGTTCCATGCGGGGCGCGAGGTCGCGGAGGTCGAACGGGCCGTCGTCGTCTTGCGTGAGGGCGCCGAGCACGCGCCGGGCGAGGCCGGCGATCGTCCGACCGCTCTGGATGACGTCGGCGCCGTAGCCGAGCACCGTCGCCGTGTTGATGGCGTCGATGACCAGGTTCGGCCGGTAGGCGCGGACGAGGTTCCAGATGAGGGACTGCTCGACGATCTCGGGCGTGAAGGCGCCGAGCCGCTGATCGAGGAGGCACTCCAGGAGGTCGGTCCGCTGGTCGGCCCGTACGCCGTCGGCGAGGGCGACGTCGCGGCAGCCGGTGGGATATCGGCCCCCGGTTTCGACGAACTCCCAGGTACCCAGACCCCTGGGCGCGAAGAGGTCGCCGCCGCTGGGGACGTAGCAGGTGCCGTCGGAGCCCTCGCGGTCTGCCGTGAGCTCGCGCACGGCGCGCTCGGCGCCCGCGAGGTGCAGGTCGTGGATGACGACCGTGCCGACGCCGCGCGTTTCGAGCTGGCGGCAGATCTCGCGGCCCGTCTGTCCGGCGCCGCCGACGATGAGAACCGTGAGCCGAGACCAGTCCAACATGCCTAGTCGTTCTTCCGGCGGAGGCCGGGGTCCAGGAGATTCGGGTAGGAGATGCCGATCGCGTCGCGAACTCGTTCGAGGGTCTCGGTCGCCACCGCGCGCGCGCGCCGCGTGCCGTCCCCGAGGATCTCGGCGACGCGCTCGGGGTGGGCGGCGTAGTCGGCGCGGCGTTCCTGAATGGGCGCGAGAACCGTCTGGATCTCGGCGGCGAGATCCTCCTTGCAGTCGCCGCAGTCGGTGCGCGCGTCGAGGCAGTCCTCGCGGCGGCGCCCCAGGTCGAGCTGCTCGCCGCCGAACGCGCTGCGGAACAGGAAGCAGGGGCAGTCGTCGGGATGTCCGGGATCCTCGGGGCTCACGCGCAGCGGGTCGGTGAACATGTTGCGAACCTTGGTGGCGACGGCTTCCTCGGAGTCCTTCAGGAGGATGGCGTTGCGGAGGCTCTTGCCCATCTTGGAGCCGCCGTCGGTGCCCGGAAGCCGTGGAACCTGGCTGGTCCGCGCTTCGGGGAGCAGGAAGGTCTCGCCGTAGAAGTCGTTGAAGCGGCGGCCGATGTGGGCGGCGAACTCGACGTGCACGACCTGGTCGAAGCCCACGGGCACGATGAGCGCGTCGCCCTCGGCGGGAGGCGAGGTGGAGAAGACGAGGATGTCGGCGGCCTGGGAGACGGGGTAGCCGAGGAAGCCGAAGTCCACGTCGTTGACGCCGTCGGTGAAGTTCCCCTTGCCCCAGGCGCGCGCCTCTTCGCGGGCCGTCGGGTTGTCCCTGAGCTCGCCGGTCCGCACGAGCGACTGCAGATAGACGGTCAGCTCGGCCAACTCCGGCATGCGGCTCTGGAGGACGAAGCTCGAGCGCTCGGGGTCGAGCCCGACGGCGAGCCAGTCGAGCACGATGTCCTGCACGTGCTGGGCGAGCTCGGGATCGGGTTCGCGTCGCGTGGCGAGCGACTGCACGTCGGCGACCATGAAGTAGCACTCGTGGGTGCTCTCGTAGGCGAGCCACTGGCGCAGGGCGCCGACGTAGTGACCCAGGTGCAGGGCGCCGCTGGGGCGGATCCCGGAGAGCAGCCGCTTCACGTTCGCCATTCGGTCCGTCCCGACCCTCCGTCCCGACAGGGGTGCCGTCGGCACCCCCGGGTCGGGTGCGACATCATGCAGGAATTGCAGATCCAACGCGAGCAGGCAGATCTTCCCCCCGGGAAGAATTGGCCATGCGCCGCGAACGGCGGTTTGTCTAGAATGCGCCGCGTGAATGAACCGCTGCTGCTCCTGGGAAACGGCGCGATCGCCCGCGGACTGCTCGAATCGGGCGCCGAGGTGGTCACCGCCTACCCGGGGACGCCGAGCACGGAGATCCTGGAGGAGGTGCTCCGGCAGCGGCGGGAGCACGACCTCGACGTGACGGTGCAGTGGTCCGTCAACGAGAAGGTCGCCTTCGACGTGGCCCTGGCGGCGTCCCTGTGCGGCAAGCGGGCGGCCACCGCGATGAAGCAGGTGGGGCTCAACGTGGCGAGCGACTCGCTGCTGAGCGCCGCGTACACGGGGGTGGTGGGCGGGTTCGTGGTGATCGTCTGCGACGACCCGGGTCCCCATTCCTCCCAGACCGAGCAGGACACGCGCCTGTTCTCGCTGTTCGCCAAGGTCCCGGTGCTGGACCCGTCGTCGCCGCGGGAGGCGAGAGACATGGTCGCGGCGGCCTTCGAGCTGTCGGAGCGTCACCGGATCCCCGTGATCCTGAGGCCGACGACGCGGGTGTGCCACGCGCGGCAGTCCGTCGAGCCGAGACCCCTGGACGGCGGGAGGCGCCGCGGGCTCTTCAAGAAGGACCCGACGCGGTGGGCCGCCACGCCGCGGTTTCGGCACGAGCTGCACGGCGAGCTCAACGCGAAGTTGGACGCGATCCGCGAGGAGTTCGAGGCCTCGCCCCTGAACACGGCGCCCCCGAACAGCGCGGAGAACGGCAAGGCGAAGCTCGGCATCATCGCGTCGGGACACGCGTGGGCGGTGGTCAAGGACGTGATGCGGGACGAGGGGCTCACGACTCCGCTCCTGAAGGTGGGCACGCCCGTACCGCTGCCCCTGGACACGGTCCAACGCTTCCTCGAGCAGCACGAGCACGTGCTGGTCCTGGAGGAGCCCGACTTCGCGATGGAGATCCAGATCCCCGACCGGACACGCGTCCAGGGGCGGCTCTCCGGACACGTACCGCGACGCGGCGAGCTGACGCCGGAGGTGGTGGCCGAGCTGCTCGGCCTCGGCGCGGCGCCGGCGCCCGGGCCGCCCGGTCCCCCACCGCGGCTGTGCCTGGGCTGCGGACACCGCGCGGCCTTCCTGGCGCTCCGGAAGGCCCTGCCGCGCGCGATCTACGCGGGCGACATCGGGTGCTACACGCTCGGCGTGAACCAGCGCGCCGTCGACACGTGTCTCGACATGGGCGCCTCGATCACGCTCGCGGAGGGATTCTTCCACGCGCATCGCCGCGACGGGAACAAGATGCCCATCGTCGCCGTCATCGGCGACTCGACGTTCTTCCACGCCGGGCTGCCGGGTCTCCTGAACTGCCTGTCGACCGACACGCGCATCGTGGTCGTGATCCTCGACAACGGAACGGTGGCGATGACGGGCGCCCAGCCGACACCGGCGGACTCGGGGGCCGACATCGAGCAGATCGTACGCGGTCTGGGCGTGCGGTTCGTGGAGACCCTCGATCCCTACGCCGTGGAGGAGATGGCCGAGCGGGTCAAGGCAGCGCACGAGTTCGCCCGGAGCCCGGAGGGCAGCGTGGCGGTGATCGTGGCGAAGCGTCCTTGCGCGCTGCTGCATCCCCCGATCGAGAACGTACCGGTCGAGGTGATCGAGGAGGACTGCACCGCCTGCGACTACTGCATCCGTTTCCTCGCCTGTCCGGCCCTCGTGAAGATCGAGGCCACGGACAAGGTCGAGGTCGACACGGAGGCGTGCATCGACTGCGGCCTGTGCCTCTTCGCCTGCCCCCAAGGCGCCATCGTGCCGCGCACGGACGGGGCGCAGCGATGACGGTCCTGGACGGCGACGTGCGGCTGGTGCTCTGCGGCCTGGGTGGGCAGGGCATCGTCTTCCTGTCGCGGGTGGTGGCCGGCGCCGTCCTCGAGGAGGGGCGCGAGGTCCTCGTCGCGGAGACGCACGGCATGGCGCAGCGGGGCGGCGCGGTGGAGGCCCACGTCAAGATCGGCGCGTTCGAGAGCTCGCTCGTGCGCCGCGGCTCGGCGGACGTCGTGCTCGCGCTCGACGCGAGCCGGATCGACGCCGGGCGTGCCCTGCTGGGTCCCGACGGGGTCTGCTTCGCCTCGGGGGACCGGGACGTGCCGGGCGTCTTCTGCTACGACGCGGCGGGCGCCGCCCGGTCGATGGACTTTCCGCGCGGGGCGAACCTCGTGCTCCTCGGCTACGCCGCGGCGTCGCGGCCGGATCGTCTTCCGTCCGCGGAGGCGATCCTCCAGACGATCGACCGTCTCTCCCCGGAGCCGGCACGCGACGGGAATCGGCGGGCTTTCGCACACGGGGCCCAACGGGCGGGACAGAGGGACGATGACTGAACGTTTCACGATCGGGGTCGACGTCGGCGGCACGTTCACGGACCTGTTCCTCGGGTCCTCCGAAGACCGGGTGGAGACCGCCAAGACGCTCTCGACCCCGGAGGATCCTTCGGTCGGCGTGCTGGCGGGACTCCGGAGGCTGGCGACGAACGGCGGGCTCGACCTCGAGACGTTCGTGGGGCGGATCGGGACCATCGTGCACGGCACCACCGTCACGACGAACGCCGTCCTCACGCGGGGCGGCGCGCGCACGGGTCTGGTCACGACGCGCGGGGTGCGTGACGCGCTGGAGATGCGGCGCGGGATCCGGGAGGAGCGCTACGACAACCGGTTCCTGAACGTGGAGCCGATCGTCCCGCGGAGACGCCGCCTGGGCGTCGCGGGCCGCCTCGACCACGCGGGCGCCGAGCTCGAGCCGCTCGACCTGGAGGCGGTCCGCCAGGCCGCCGGGCGCCTGGGCGACGCGGGCGTCGAAGCGGTGGCGATCTGCTTCATGAACGCGTTCGCCGACCCGGCGCACGAGCAGGCCGCGCTCCGGGTCGTGCGCGAGGCGCTTCCGGGCGCCTACGTCTGCGCCTCGTCGGACGTCCTGCCGGTCGTCCGCTTCTACAACCGCGTGTCCACGACGGCGCTCAACGCCTACGTGGGGCCGGTGCTCGGCGACTACCTGGGGAGCCTGACCCGGAAGCTCCAGGGGCTGGGCTTCGGGGGCGTGTTGCTCATCATGCAGTCCAACGGCGGCGTCGCGCTGCCCGACGTCACGGTGGCACGGCCGGCGACCACGCTCCTCAGCGGACCGGCGGCCGGACCGACCGCGGCGGCGGCGTACGTGCAGGCCGAGGGACAGGGCGACTGCATCGTCGTCGACATGGGCGGGACGAGCTTCGACGCCTCGCTCGTCCGAGGCGGCGCGGCGGCGCTGGCGAACGAGGGCGAGATCGCTCGCCTGCGCATCGCGCTCCCGATGCTCGACATCACGACGATCGGCGCGGGCGGCGGCAGCATCGGGTGGATCGACGAGGGCGGGCTGCTCCGCATGGGTCCGCAGTCGGCCGGCGCGATCCCGGGTCCGGTCTGCTACGGACGCGGCGGGGAGCAACCTGCGTGCACCGACGCCGACCTCGTGCTGGGCTACCTCGACCCGGACTACTTCGCAGGCGGCACCATCCCCCTGGACGCGGAGGGAGCCCGGCACGCCATCGAGAGGCGCATCGCCGAGCCGCTGGGCCTGGACGTGGAGGCGGCGGCCGCGGGCATGTACCGCGTCATCAACGCCAACATGGCCCACGGCGTCCGCGAGGTCACGGTGAAGCGCGGGCTCGACCCCCGCGAGTTCCCGCTGGTCGTAGCCGGCGGCGCGGGGTCGCTGCACGCGTGCATGATCGCGCTCGAGCTCGAGATCCCGACGCTGGTCGTCCCCCCCACGTCGTCGGTCCTCTGCGCCGTGGGCATGCTGCTGAGCGACCTGCAGCACGACTTCGTGCGCACGTACATCACGCCGTTCGGCGACCTCGACTTCGACCGCCTGCGCGGGCTGGTCGGCGAGATGTGCCGGGAAGGCAACGCCCAGCTGCGGGCGGAGGGGGTGCCCGCGGCGCGCTGCCGCCACGAGGCGGCGCTCGACCTGCGCTACCTGAAGCAGTACCACGAGGTGACGCTGCCCGTGCCGCTGGAAGCGATCGAAGGCGGTGACGCCGAGGCCGTCGCGGCGGCCTTCCACCGCGAACACGACCGGCTCTACGGCTACCACCTCGAGGAGGAGGGCACCGACCTGGAGCTGATCAACGTCCGCGTCCGGTCCATCGGACGCGTGGAGAAGCCCACGCTGCCCACGCTCGAGGAGGGCGGGGCGGACGCGGGCGCGGCCGTCAAGGGCGAGCGGCGCGCGTACGTGCCCGAGCGGGAGGCGTTCGAGACGGTGCCCGTCTACGACGGCGCGCAGCTCTTGGCGGGGAATCGGATCGCCGGTCCGGCACTGATCGAGCGCGTGGACACGACGCTGTTCGTCAGCGCGAGCTACACCGCGAGCCTCGACACCCACGGAAGCTGCCGGCTGGAGAACGGAGGGGGGTCATGAGCCGCGCCGACATCGACAAGGTGCTCGTCTCGATCATCGCGCGGGGGCTCAAGGCGATCACCGACGAGATGAGCCTCAGCATGGAGAAGACCACGCGCTCCCCCATCCTGTGCGAGGCGCGCGACTTCGTGACCGGGCTCTACGACGCCGAGGGGCGGATGCTCGAACAGACCGAGAACCTGCCCATTCTCAGCTTCTCGCTCAGCCCCGTCTGCAAGCACATCGCCGAGATCTACCGCGGCAACGTGTTCCCGGGGGACGTCTTCTTCCACAACGACGTCTTCACGTACGGCAACCAGAACAACGACGTGGCCGCCTTCAAGCCGATCTTCGCCGGCGACACGTTGGTCGCCTGGGCCGCAGCCAAGGGGCACATGGCCGACATCGGGGGGGCCGTCCGCGGGGGCTACAACCCGAACGCGACCGAGGTCTGGCAGGAGGCGCTGCGCATCCCCGCCGTGAAGGTGGTCGAGCGCGGGGAACTGCGCAAGGACGTGTGGGACCTGATCTTCGCCAACATCCGCCTGCCGATCGTGCAGGAGGACATGCGCGCGGAGATCGGAAGCTGCACGGTCGGCGAGCGGCGCCTGGTCGCCATGATCGAGAAGTACGGCCTCGAGCGGTTCGAGGCGCACAAGCAGGTCCTGTTCGACTCGACGCGCAAGATGATGGAAGCCGAGATCCGAGGCATCCCGAACGGCGTGTACGAGGGCGAGAGCAAGGTCTACTTCGACGGCAAGACGCCGGGGTCCGTCTACACGATCCGCGTGAAGATCGAGGTCGAGGACGAGCACATCACCTTCGACTACTCGGACACCGACGCGCAGACCAACGGGTTCGTGAACGGCACCTACACGTCGAGCGCGTCCGCGACGCTGCTCACGTTCCTGCAGATGGTCAACCCCGACATCCCCCACAACGACGGGATGGTGGAGCCGATCGACATCGTGATCCCCGAGGGCACGATCTTGAACGCCTCGTACCCGGCGGCGACGACCTTCGGAAACCACCTCTGCCCCCCGAACGCCGACGCCATCATCCGCGCGCTCGCGCCCGTGCTCCCGGAGCGCGTCACGGCGGGCTGGAACCAGCTGCTCTGCTCGCTGTCCACCGGCCGGGACCCCCGGAAGGACGACGACTACGTCGACATCCTGTTCATGGGCCTCAAGGGCGGCTCGGGGGCGACGAGCGACTGCGACGGCTACGACCACATCGGCATGATCGACGCCTCGGGCGGCATCCTCGACCAGGACTACGAGATGTTCGAGCAGCAGACGCCGCACCACCTGGAGAAGCACGAGTACCTGGTGGACTCGGCGGGCCCGGGGCGGTTTCGCGGCGGCCTCGGCGTCGAGACGCGCTACCGGGTCGGCGGTGACGGCACCCAGATCGTCACGTTCGGCGACGGGGACGTGGAGGGCGCCTTCGGGCTGTTCGGCGGGCACGGGAGCACGCTCAACAGGATCGAGCTGCGCCACCCGGACGGAACGGTCTACACCGCGACGAGCAAGGATCTCGTGAGCGACGTGCCGGCGGGCACCCTCTACGTGCAGGAAGCCGGCGGCGGAGGGGGCTACGGCGATCCGTTGGAGCGCCCGGCCGAGCAGGTCCGCCGCGAGGTCGAGGACGGAATCGTCACGCGCGAGGCCGCGCGGGACGCGTACGGGGTGGCGCTCCATCCCGGGACGACTCGGATCGACGAGGAGGAGACCGCGCGCCTGCGCGGAGCGATGTAGACATGGACCACGCCCTCAGCGACGAGCAGATCGCCATCCGCGACACGTTTCGCGCCTTCGCGGAGAAGGAGATCCGGCCGGCGGCCCGGGATCTCGACGAGCACCCCCGCTTCCCGCGGGAGCTCTTCGAGCAGGTCGGCGCACTCGGGTTCTTCGGAATGCGCTATCCGGAGCCGGAGGGGAGCGGCGCCGACCTGCTCTCCTACCTCCTCGCCGTCGAGGAGCTGGCGCGCGGAAGCCTGGCGGTCGCGGCCGCCTGCACGATGCAGTCGTTGATGGGCACGTACTTCGTGCACAAGCTCGCCGAGGGCGCGGTGCGCGAGCGCCTGCTCGGCCCGGCGCTGCGCGGCGAGGTGGTCGGGACGATCTGCATGACGGAGCCGGACGCCGGCTCGGACCTCTTCGCGATCAGCACGCGGGCGGAGGAGCGGGACGGACGGTGGAACCTGACGGGGCGCAAGACGTGGATCACGTCGGCGCCGGTCGCCGACATGTTCACGGTCTTCGCCAGGACGGGCGAGAAGGCGCTGAGCCTCTTTCTCGTCGAGCGGGGCGCGCACGGGCTGACCGTGGGCCGCAACATCGAGAAGATGGGTGTCAAGGCCTCGATCACCTCCGAGGTCTCCCTCGACGAGGTACCCGCCACCTGCTTGCTGGGCGAGGTGGGTCGCGGCACGACCTACCTCCGCGAGATCCTCGCCGAGATCCGCCTCATGACGGCGGCGCTGGCCCTGGGCGTGGGGCGTGCCGCCTACGAGGACGCCCTCGACTACGCGCACCAGCGCGTGCAGTTCGGGCGGCCCATCGCGCGTTTCCAGGCCATCCAGGCCCACCTGGCCGACATGGCCACCGATCTCGAGGCCTCGCGGCGGTTCATCGAGCACACGGCGTG
>JAUXCH010000839.1 GCA_030618975.1 Planctomycetia bacterium | reverse complement strand
GCCGTCGTCGGGTTCGGGCGAGCGGCGGGTGGGGGAGGTCGGGGAGGAGTTCGAGGTCGACGGATAGCTGGGCTACGCGGGCTCGTCCACGCGTTCCCAGACGAGGTCGTGGACGGAGAGGAAGTCGGCCTGCTTGCGGCCTTCAGCATCGAACGACTCGTAGAGGATCCAGGGCGTTTCGAGGTCATCCAGGTGGTGGACGTGGAGCAGGGTCCGCCCGGCGACCAACTTCTCGACGAGCTTCCGGGTGCACGAGGGGACGTGCGCGTGAGGTAGCGCCCAGCCCACCGGGATTCCCGTCATGCGGATCGGGTCGCCGACACGGAGGTCACGCCAGGGCTCGGGGTCGGTGGGGTCGGTGGAGTCGGTGGACTGGCTCATGTGTCGAGGGTACCGCTACCTGCCATCGTCCCGTACGCGCATGTACACCAGCGGGTCCTTACCCTCGGACATGTGGACGAAGAGCCGGTCGCCCTCCACGGTCGCGCGTGATTCCCCCTGCCCGACTTCGAGGCGGAACTCGTTGGAGGATGATTGTCGCCAGCGTCCGGGGGAGTGTGTGCGCATGGAAAGTCGAGGCTCGACGTGCCCGAACTCCCAGGTCGCGGTTCCGTCCTCGAAGAACACGACGTAGTAGCGCTTCCCGCGGATGATGCCGTCGACGCTCCGGCGTAGGCGCTTCTCGATGGTGGCCAAGGGGTCGTCGCTGATCGGGTCAGCGGACACGGGAAGGATCCGCTCCGCCTCCTCATCCGCGTCGAATCGCCACCTGCCCACGATGCCCGTCACGCGCGCTCTCCTGGAGGCGGTCTATCTCCAAGCCCCTCCACATGCAACCCTGAGCGCTGGTTCGCCTACGGCCCCCCCGGCACCTCCACCACCCCCAGATCCACGTGGTCCACAGGCCGTCCTCGTCGTCGTGCGCATGTCGCGGCTGGTCTCATGGCCTGTCAGTCGTGGGGCTGCGTCGCGGGCTGGAGCACGATACTGCCCAGGTTCAGGAGCCCCAGGCTGTCCCAGCGCTCGGGGGCATCGTAGTCCTCGTCGTATGCCCACGCCTGCGACCGCGCGGACACGTAGGCCGAGTCGTAGCCGTCCGCCTCCACGATCACGCCGATGATGCCGCAATACGGAGGCATCTCACCGGGTTCGTTGCTCATGCCGCTGAGCCAGATACCGACGACGAGGTCAATCGATCCGCCTGCATCCGTTCGCGCAAGTCCGATCTCCCTCGACGCACTTCTTGTCCCAGCTCCTGGTTCGGCCTTCGACAACCACGAATCAGGCTTCGAGTTGCCTTCAGCAACGAATCGCAAGTCGAGCTGGAATCCTGGACTGCCAGGGTTCAGGATCAGCGTGACACGTGCGTCTCCAATGGGGGTGCCCTCCAAGTCAACGACCACGCCTTGCACGCGAAGGTCACCCCAGCCGTCCCAATGGACGGGAAACAATCGCCGGAGGCCCACGATGACGAGTACCACAAGCACGAGGACGACCAAGACGGCGATCAAGCAGCCGCGTCGCCTTCGCGACTGGGGTTGCTGGAGTTCCCGAACTGCCACGCGGTCGCCTCCTGCGCCTGGGACGCCGACGGCCACAGCACACTTCCGCTGGTCGTGCCGCCCCGCCTCGACCTGCGCAACCCCGGCGTCGTGGGTGGGGGCGCGGGCGGCGCGGGCGGGACTCCGGGTGGATCGTTCCACCCGCCGGGGCCGACGGGTTCACGCGCGTACGGGGCGGGGGTACGCTGGGACCGTGCGTACCCCGATGGCCATGCGGTTCGGCGTCCTGCTCCTCCTGGTTGCCGTCGCCGGTTGCGCGAGCCACAGACCCGCACCGCAGATACCGATCAAGAAGGCCAGCGTCGACGACATTCTGGCAGGTGTCGCCGACCAGCCTCTCGCTCCGGCCGCGCCAGGTCAGAGGATGACGACCGACGATGTGGAACGTCTCGACCTCGAGATCTGCGCACTACAGGCGGCGTGGGGACGTCTGACCTTCGAGACCCGTGGTGATGACAACTGGGAAGCCGTTGCGAGGCGGTACGAAACCCTGCACTGGCGAGAGGGAGCACACCGGGAGGACGAGGCCGCCGAGGCGATGAACCTCATGAATCAGGCGATTCGGCGCGGCGATGACGCGGAAGCCAGGAGGCAGTGGAACGTAGGGGTCGAGGTGATCCGCGCCTGCCACGCTCACCTCGACCTTGCGAAGGCGTCCTTGAGGAACGAGTAGGTCCGCGTGCATCCCTTCAGGCTGATCACCGCCCTCCTCCCCCTCCTCGCCGCCGCCTGCGGCGCCGACCCCGCCCCGGAGGTCGAGATCCCGTCCTGGGCCAAGGTCGCGCCGGAGCAGATCGCGGAGGCGAAGAAGCACGGCGTGCCCGTGGCGTTTGAGAACG
>JAUXCH010000276.1 GCA_030618975.1 Planctomycetia bacterium | reverse complement strand
TGAGGTCCTCGCGCGTCATGTTCGCGGCGTGGAGCGCGCGGTCGTGCGCGGCGAGCTCCTCGGCCGTGTAGGTCCCGCCGAACGGCCCTCCGCCCTCTTCGGCCCCGACGTGGGGCGCGAGCACGAGAAGCAGCGCGAAGAGGCAAAGACTGGCGATGCCACGGTCCATACCACCCTCCGGCGATCCAACGTTCCGACAGCCTCAGACCGCCTGACATCGTAAGCGGTCATCTCAGACACGTGCCGTCATGTCCCTGCGGAGCCGTCGTGGACAGCGCATCCCGAGCCAGACGCTCTACGGCGTGCCTGACTTCCTCCTCGACTTCAGGGGGTACCGCTCCGGGTGCTCGATCGAGTCCACCGTGAGGTCCACGTCCAGTTGAGGCCAGTGGAGATGGTCGGGCTGCGGCCTCTCGACCTGGTGTATCGCTCCCACTGTCGCCTGCTCGAACCAGGGGAACTCCGTGAACGGGAGGAAGAGCTCGCGATCATCGAGAAGCAGCCAGATCCCGTGCCGCGAGATGTTCGTGACCTCAACGTCCGAAGTGCCGGGTCCAGGCATCTCGAATCTCCTGTTCGTGCTCCACGACCAGGTCCTTCTGCCGCAGGTTGTGCGAGCGGGCCAGCTCGATCTCGGGGTCCAACCAGAACTTGGCCTCTCCGTCCGGCGACACCACGTGCACGTGGAGCCGCGTCTCCTCTCGCGAGAGGAAGAGGAAACGGTAGGGACCGTCCCGGAAGACTGTAGGAGTCGCGAACGTCAGTCTACCCGGTAGCTGCGCGGCCTGGGCAGCCCTGAGGCCGTAGCGGTGCAGGGGTCCTGGAGGCAGCTACACCCAGCATGGCCAGGCAGTTGGCAAGGTCAAACGCCCTGGCGCCTGAGAGCCCCATTCCTCGCCTCCCACTCGCACCGGCCTCCTCGGGGGCTTGCCGTGGTGCGTCGCCGCACGCATGACCCTCGGTCACGTCCTTCTCGGACGTGAGGTCCTCGCGCGTCGTGTTCGCGGCGTGCAGCGCGAAGAGGCAAGGAGTGGCGCCTGGACGGCCCATGGCAGCCTCCGGCGAACCAGCGTCCGGACAGCCTACGACGGGCGCCCGTCGCGTACGCACTTCCCGGTGCCCTCGGGGTCGGCCGAGACGTATCATGGCGCTCGTACGAGGTCCGAAACGAAGGGGGCGATCATGAACGATCGGTCGCGTGCGTGCCCCGGCTGCGGACACGAGATGCGGGTCGAGATCCTCAGCCACGTCGAGGTCGACCGCTGTCCGCGCTGCTACGGCATCTGGTTCGACGTCGGCGAGGTGGCGAAGGCCGCGCTCTGCGAGGTCCCCCCCGTCGGCTTGCGGGGTCCGTCGACCCGGACCTGTCCGGTCTGCAAGCAGGCGCTGACCGTCGGACGCATGGACCAGGTCGAGGTCGATCACTGCGAGACGTGCAAGGGCACCTACCTCGACGCCGGCGAGATCGAGCGGCTGCGGGCTCGGGACGGGGTCGACTCGGTCGGCAAGCCTCCCACGCTCGACGACACGATGGAGCCGCAGGCCTCGCAGGAGTTGCGCCTGTGGGCCCTCTTCATGGGCGGCACGAACGCCTGACCGCGGAGCGCGGCAGGCGAGAGGCCTGCTCGGGTGCTGCGCTACGAAGCGCGCCGGTCCTGGAGGGGGTGTCTCCACTTCAGGCCGCCGAACCGCGCAAAGTCGCGGTCCGTGGTGATCCACTCGGCCCCCGACTCGATCGCCAGGGCGGCGAGGTACGCGTCGGGGACGAGGTTGCCTCGCACGGCCGTCTCGCGGCAGAGGCGGACGAAGATGCTCCAGTGGCGCTCGCCGGGCTCCAGGCGGACACGATTCGGGGCGCCGCTGAGCGCGTCCACGAACTCGAGCGCACGGGCGAGCGGCGTGGGCCTCACGAAGACGCGGGGATGGGTGACCACGCGGAGGAAGCCGCCCAGCACGAGATCCGAGAGCCCGAAGGCCTTCTCGCCGTTGACCACGTCCTCCAGCCACGCCCGGTACTCCCCGTGTTCCACCGCGTCCCTGCGGTGGGCGTACACCAGCACGCCCACGTCCGGCAGGATCATGCGCCGCCCTCCATCAACTCGAGGAGACCCGCGCTGTCGTCGAGGTCGACCCCCGGCTGCACCCCCCCGCTGCCGTGGGTGGGCAGGCTAACGGTCCGGCCTCGGGGCGCCGCCGTCCCCCGGGCGAGCGCGGCCCGGAGCGCGTCCTCGATCAGCGCGGTGAGGGTGCGGCCCGTCTGCGCGGCGTGGGCCTTGGCCCGGACCAGCAGGTCGTCGTCGAGGCGGATCGTGGTCCTCATGCACCCGAGCATATGGACATATCGATGCTGCATCAATATGTCTCTCTTGGTGTCTCGCTCTCCAGCCGGATGAGCCGCCCCCGTCGCCTTCCCGGTCCCAGGCTCGATCCCTGGTTCTCGAGCGTATCGCATGCGATACGTCGCGGCGTCTCCACGGGCTGCATCAGGCCCTGCCTCGAGAACTCACCCCCAATTCCCTGGCTTTTGCAGGGCGGCGACCGGTCGCCGTTTTTCGTGCTACGTACGATACACCTACGGCCCACGCCGGTTCGCGAGGCCTACGTCGCGGCAACCGAGCGGCTGTGCGCCTCGAGGATGCGGTCGATCACGACGTCCGAGTGCGCCAGCGAGACGAACCACGCCTCGAAGGGGCTCGGGGGCAGGTGCACGCCGTGGCGGAGCATGGCCGCGTGATAGCGCTTGGACTGCTCGGTGTCGGTCTGCTTCGCGTCGTCGAGGTTCTTCGGCAACCGCTCGGCGAACCAGAGCGAGAGCATCGTGCCCGCCCGGGCCACGACGGCCGCCACGCCCGCGGCTCGCGCGCCGTCCTCGAGTCCGGCGGCGAGGCGCGCGGCCTGCTCCTGGATGCGCTCCCAGATGCCGGGGCGGGTCAGGGCGCGCAACGTGGCGTTCCCGGCGGTCATGGCGACGGGGTTCCCGGCGAGCGTACCCGCCTGGTAGACCGGCCCCTCCGGCGCGATCTGGCTCAGCAGGTCGGCGCGGCCGCCGTAGGCGGCGACGGGGAAGCCGCCGCCGATCGCCTTGCCGAGCGTCGTGAGGTCGGGCGCGACGGAGAACAGCGTCGACGCAGCGCACCGGTTCACGCGGAAGCCCGTCATCACCTCGTCGAAGACGAGCAGCGTCCCGTGCTCGTCGCAGAGGTCGCGCAGTCCCGGGAGAAACCCCTCCGCCGGCAGGATGACGCCCATGTTGCCCGCGACCGGCTCGACGAAGATCGCCGCGATCTCACCGTCGTTCGCCTCGAGGGCCGCCCGCACGGCGTCGAGGTCGTTGTAGGGCACGGTGATCGTGTCCTTCGCGACGTCGGCGGGCACACCCGGGCTGTCGGGGATGCCGAGCGTCAGCGCGCCGGAACCCGCGCTCGCGAGGAACGGGTCGGCGTGGCCGTGGTAGCAGCCCTCGAACTTGAGGAGCTTGTCCCGGCCCGTCGCGGCGCGCGCGAGCCGTAGCGCCGACATGCACGCCTCGGTGCCGGAGACGACGAAGCGCAGCTTCTCCATGAGGGGCAGCAGGGCGCGGATGCGCCGGCCGAGGCGGACCTCGTCGGGCGAGGGCGTCCCCGTGGAGACGCCGCGCTTGATGCGCTCGAGGACGGCGTGCGTCACCTCCGGGTGCCCGTGGCCGAGCACCATCGGCCCCCAGGAGCCGAGCATGTCGACGTAGATGCGGCCGTCGACGTCCGTGAGCAACGCGCCCATGGCGCGGCGGATGACGGGCGGCTCGCCGCCCACGCTCCGAAACGCCCTCACCGGGCTGCTCACGCCGCCCGGGAAGAGGTCGCGCGCCATCTCGTTGAGACCGTGGCTCCGCGGTCCCACCCCCTCGTACACCTGGGACTCCGAGCGCTTCCGGTCGTCGTTCACGGGACTCACTCCCAGCGGCCGGTCTGGAGCGCCTCGGCGGCCCGGTCGGCGAAGTAGGTGAGGATCCAACGGGCGCCCGCCCGGCGGATCCCGAGCAGGCTCTCGTACGCCGCGGCGTCCAGGTCCAGGGCCCCCGCGTTCGCCGCGGCGTGGAGCATGGCATATTCGCCGCTCACCTGGTAGGCCGCTACCGGAACGTCGACGACGTCGGCGATGTCGCGGATGAGGTCGAGGTAGGGGCCGGCGGGCTTCACCATCACCGCGTCGGCGCCCTCGGCCAGGTCCAGCGCCGCCTCCCGCAGGGCCTCCCGGCGGTTCGCCGCGTCCATCTGGTAGCCGCGGCGGTCGCCTTCGCCCGGCGTGCTGCCCGCGGCGTCGCGGAAGGGACCGTAGAACGCGGAGGCCGACTTCGCGGAGTAGGCGAGGATCGCCGTGTGCTGGAAGCCCTCGGTGTCGAGCGCCTCGCGCAGGGCCGCGACCTGCCCGTCCATCATCGCGCTGGGCGCGACGATGTCGGCGCCGGCGTCGGCGTACACGACCGCCTCGCGCCCCAGCAGCGTGAGCGTAGGGTCGTTGTCCACGTCGCGCCCGCTGGAATCGAGCACCCCGCAGTGGCCGTGGTTCGTGTACTCGCACAGGCAGACGTCGGCCATGAGAACGAGGTCGGACGTGGCCTCCCGGATACGTCTCAGTCCCTGCGGCACCGGCCCCTCCGGATCCCAGCCGGACGTCCCGGTAGCGTCCTTGCTCTCGGGGATGCCGAACAGGATGAGCGCGCCGACGCCGAGCGCCTGGAGACGCTCCGCCTCCTCGCCGACGGTGTCCGGACTCCAGCGGCGGTGCCCGGGCAGGGCATCGATCGAGGTGCGGATGCCGGAGCCGGCCTGCACGAAGAGCGGAGCGACGAGACCGGCCGCGTCGAGGCGGGTCTCACGGGCAAGGCGCCTCAGGGCGGCGGTGCGACGCAGGCGACGGGGGCGTTCGGTCAAGTCCATGGCCGCCCATTCAACCCGGCCGGGCATCCCGGGGATCCATCTCCTCCGGGAGGAGACCTGCGAGCACCCTCAGGATCGAGTCGACGCCCGGCACGTCGCAGGCGACGACGTGCCCGAACGAACGGGACACCAGTCGCTGCGCGGTGGTCTCCCCGATCGCGACGGCGGGCAGGGCGCGGACGCCGGTCCGGCCCGCGGCCTCGAGCGCCCGGTCCAGGGCCGTGGCGCCGTTCGGGCTGCCCACCACGACGGTCGCGGGCGCCGCGGCCGCGGCCACCTCCGCGTCGAAGGCGCCCCGGGGGCGGGCTTCGTAGACCACCCGCTCCTCGACGCGCCATCCCGCCCCCGCGAGCACGTCCGTGCCCTCCCGCCGGACGACCTCGCCGCGGAGGAAGAGGACGAGCCCCGGCGCCCCCGCGGCCACCAGCTCCCGGGCGAGATCGGCCCCGGACCCGCGCCCGACGTGACGGACCGCGAACCCGGCCGCGCGCGCCGCCTCCGCCGTCGCCTCACCGACGCAGGCGGCCTCGAAACCCGCTCCGAGCCCGCAGGGCAGCGCGCGCAGGGCGTTCGGCGAGGTCAGCAGGACGAGATCCGGCCCCACGCGCTCCAGGGCCCGGGCGACCTCGGCCGGGGCCGCCGCGTCCACGATCTCGCTCCAGGCGAGGGGGAGGGCCTCGGCGCCCGCCGCCCGGATCGCCGCCGCCCACCGCGCGGCCGTACCGGCGGACGCGACGGTCCAGACCGGCTGCGTCACGAGGCTTCGACCAGCGGACCGGCGCCCCGGTCCAGCAGCCGGGCCGCGAGGCGGCGGCCCAGGGCGTCGGCCTCGGCGAGGACCCCGTCGTCCTCGCCCGCGACCGCCTGCTTCCCGTCCAGCGAGAGCACGCGGAGGCGCAGGTGGACGCGCCCGTCCTCGACGGTCGCCATGGCGCCCACCGGAGCGTGGCACCCGGCGCCCAGGGCGTGGAGCGCGGCGCGCTCGGCCGAGGCGCACGCGGCCGCCCGGACGTCGCCGAGCGGGGAGAGGATCTGGGCGGCGCGCGCGTCGCCGCGGCGGATCGTGATGCCGATGGCGCCCTGGCCCGCCGCGGGCAGGCAGACGTCGGGGGAGAGGATTTCCGTGACCACGTCCTCGAGACCGAGGCGCCTCAGGCCGGCGAGCGCGAGCAGGGTCGCGTCGAAGAGGCCCTCGTCGAGCTTTTTCAGCCGCGTCTCGACGTTGCCGCGCAGCGGCGCCACCTCGAGATCGGGCCGGTAGCGGAGCACCTGCCCGGCGCGGCGCGGGCTGCCGGTGCCGATCCGCGCGCCCGCCGGCAACGCGTCGAGCGTCAAGCCGTCTCGGGCGACGAGCACGTCACGCTGGTCCTCGCGCACGGGCACGCAGCAGAGGGTGATGCCCTCCTCTTCGCCGGCGGGGAGGTCCTTCAGGCTGTGCACGGCCGCGTCCACGCGGTCGTCGAAGAGCGCTCGGTGGAGCTCGGCCGTGAACACGCCCTGCCCCCCGAACTGGTTGAGCTCGGTCGTACGGTCCTGGTCGCCCCGGCTCTTCACCCACACGAGCGCGGGGCGGACGGCGAGCCGGGAGGCGACCCACTCGGCCTGGGCCCGGGCCAGCGGGCTGGAGCGCGATCCCAGGCGCAGCGGCGAATTCCCGGTCACGACAGGTTCTCCTCCTTCTCGCGAGGCTCCCGGACCGCTTCGACGCGGCTGTCGAAGCGCCCTCCGTCGGCCAGCCGGGTGGTCACGAGGTCTCCGACCCCGACGGCGGCGGTGGAACGTACGACCGCTCCGTCCTCCGTCGAGGTGAGCGAGTAGCCGCGGCCGAGCACGGCCAGGGGCGAAAGGGCCCTGAGGTGCCGTTCCAGGGCCGTCACCCGTTCGCCCTGGCGCTCCCAGCCCCGCCCCGCAGCCGACCTTGC
>JAUXCH010000216.1 GCA_030618975.1 Planctomycetia bacterium | reverse complement strand
CTGACGCCCGAGGCGGCGCTTCGCGCGCGTCGAGCGATGGGCGGCACGGCGCCGCAGAATGTCCGGTGCGAGATCCGGCGCTGGAAGAAGAAGATCCCCGGGAGATGACCGTGACCGAGCTGCTCTGCCTGACCGACGCCTACGTGCGGGTGTTCGAAGCCGTCGTGAGCGCCGTCCAGCCCGAGACCGGCGCCGTGGTGCTCGACCGGACGGCCTTCTATCCCGGCGGCGGCGGCCAGCCCTCGGATCACGGTGTGCTCGAGGTCGGGGGAGACGCGATCCCGGTGACGAAGGTGAAGCGAGCCGGCGGCGAGGTCTGGCACCACCTCGGCGAGGGGGGCACCCTCGAGGTCGGGGCTGCGGTGTCCGGGCGCATCGACTGGGACCGCCGCTTCGCCCTCATGCGCACGCACACGGCGCTCCACGTCCTCTGCGGCGTGGTCTGGCGGGACTACGAGGCCCAGGTCACGGGCGGCCACATGGAGCCGCTGAAGGCCCGCATGGACTTCGAGTTCGCCAGCCTCACGAAGGACCTGGTGGGAGAGATCGAGACACGCTCGAACCTCGAGGTCGAGGCGGCTCGCGACATCCGTGTCCGGATCCTCCCGCGCGAGGAGGCCTTCCGGATCCCGGATCTCATCCGGACGAAGATCAACCTGCTGCCCGAGGGGATCCGGGAGGTGCGCACCGTCGAGCTCGTCGGCCTCGATCTCCAGGCCGACGGGGGCACCCACGTCGCCAACACGCGCGACGTGGGCCGCATCCGGATCGTCGACTACAAGTCGAAGGGAGCCCTCAACAAGCGGCTCTACATCGAGCTGGACGCCGCCCCCGCCTCCTAGCCCTGCGCGTCCCGGCCCAGGGCCCCACGGCTAGAATGCGCCGGCTCGCCGGGAGGCACGATGAAGTACGCCGTCTCACTACTCGCCTTCGTCCTCGTCCTCGCTGCGCCCGAGGCGTGGGCCGAGCCCCACCGGTCCGAGCGCGGCAACGTGTTCGTTTCCGACGGGCTCGAACGGGACGCCGTCGTGCCCGTCGTGATCGTGGAGGGTGGCCTCGCCGAGGATGCCGGGGCGCTCTGGCCGCTGCTCTCGGCGCGTACGAAGCTCGTGCTCGTGGAGACGCCCCGCCTGCGCTCCCTGCTCGGTCGCCCCGAAAGCGGGGCGGAGGTGGCCCGGGCCCTGGAGGGCGCGCTCGCGGAGGCCGCGAAGCACCACGAGATCGCACGCTGCCCGTGGGTGGTGGTGGCGTTCTCGCGCGCGGCACCGCACCTGATCCAGCTCGTCCTGTCGGATCCGGAACGGTTCCAGGGTCTGGTGATCGCCAACGGTTCACCTCCCGCCCAGGCCCTGCTCGTCGACCGGACCGCGCTGGACGGATTCGAGGTGTTGATCCTCAACTCCGCCGAGGATCCCGTGTCGCCGCTCGCGCGAGCCAAGGCGCTCGGCGAGTGCCTGAAGGAGGCGGGCGCCCGGGTCGCCGACCCGTCGCTTCCGACCGACGACCACCTGGCCCCGGTGGGGGAGGCGGGCGTCCAACCGATCCTCTCGCTGATCTCGCGCGCGGCCGCCCGGTCCGTCACGCCGCGGCCCCTCGACCGACCCTGGAAGAGGGTGGAGACGAAGTCGGCCGACGGTCTCCTGCTGACTGCGGATCTCTACGACACGGGGAATCCCAAGGCGCCCATCGTCCTGCTGTTCCACCAGGCGCGGAGCAGCCGGGGGGAGTACCGGCCGATCGCCCGCCGGCTCGTGCGGGACGGCTACAACTGCCTCGCACTCGATGCCCGCTCCGGTGCCCAGTGGGCGGGCGTGCTCAACGAGACGGCGGCGCGCGCGAAGGCGGACGGCAAGCCCGCGACCTACGTCGATGCGCGCCCCGATCTGGAGCGCGCCGTCGCGTGGGCCCGCGAGCTGGGCTTCGAGGGGAAGATGGCCGTCTGGGGAAGCTCGTACTCCGCGGCCCTCGTGATGTTCGTGGGCGGGAACGAGGAGGTCGCCGCCGTCCTCGCCTTCTCGCCCGGCGACTTCCTGACGCCGCGCGGTTCCACCCTCGAGGCGGCCACGGTCCTCACGAAGCCGGTCCTGATCGTCTGTCCCCCGGGCGAGGAAACGCAGGCGCGGTCGATCCTGGAGCGGGTGGCTGGGGAGGAGAAGTCCCTCTACGTCCACCCGGCGGGGCTGCACGGCTCACGCACCCTCTACGTGGCTCCGGACCCCGGTCCCGCCTGGAAGAAGGTCTTGGCGTTCATGGAGGCCCACCTCTTCCCGTAGAAGCCCGCGTCCTCGGACGCGAGCTTCCGGGCCGATCGCGGGCTTCTACACTCCGCGCGTTGACCGCACTCCATATTTGGCGTACAAATATGGAGTATGTTCCTTCGCAGGCCGCTTCACCCGTCTCCTCGCCGCAGCTTCTTCCTCTTCGGCGCCCGTGGAACCGGAAGATCCACCTTCCTCCGGAGACGGTTCGCCGACGCGCGAACGCTGTGGATCGACCTGCTCGTCGCGGAAGAGGAGGAGCGCTACGCGAGGCGTCCCGACGAGCTCGCGGAGCGCGTAGAGGCGGCCGATCCCGCACCGGACTGGGTGGTCATCGACGAGGTCCAGAAGGTACCCAAGCTCCTCGATGTCGCTCATCGCCTCATCGAGCGCCGGGGAACCAGGTTCGCGCTCACGGGCTCGAGTGCCCGGAAACTGAAGAGGGGGACGGCCGATCTTCTCGCCGGGCGGGCCTTCGTACACCACCTGTACCCCTTCACCCGCACCGAGCTGGGAGACACGTTCCACCTGGATTCCGTCCTCATGCACGGCACGCTTCCGGGGCAATACGACCTCGAGGAAGTCGAGGAGAAGCGGTCGTTCCTGCGCGCGTATGCGCTGACCTACTTGAAGGAAGAGGTCTGGGCCGAGCACGTGGTGCGGAAGCTCGATCCGTTCCGTGCGTTTCTCGAGGTGGCTGCGCAGTCGAACGGTGAGATCCTGAACTTCTCTCGCATCGCCCGGGACGTCGGCGTCGATACGAAGACAGTGCAGTCGTACTTCCAGATCCTCGAAGACACGCTCCTGGGGTTCATGCTCGAGCCCTTCCATACGTCGGTGAGGAAGCGGCAGACGCGTGCCCCTCGCTTCTACTTCTTCGACACGGGCGTGAAACGCGCTCTCGACCGGACACTGACCGTCGAGCTCAGAGCCCGGACCTACGCGTATGGTCGGGCATTCGAGCACCTTGTCATCGCCGAAGCGATCCGCAGAAGTCACTACCTTCAGGACGACTACCGATTCTCGTACCTCCGTACGAAGGAAGGAGCCGAGATCGACATGATCATCGAGCGGCCAGGTCGAACCACGGCGCTCGTCGAGATCAAGTCGGCCTCTCGGGTCGACGAGTCGGATCTTCGGACCCTACGCCGTTTTCACGCGGACATGCCGCGCACCGAGGCCTTCTGCCTGTGCTTGGAGACGGCGAGGAGGAAGACAGCCGGCGTCAGCGTGATGCCCTGGGACGAGGGGCTCGATGCCCTCGGCCTCGACATTCGACCGCTTCTCACGGCCCCGCGCACCTGACGGAGGACCGGGCGTCACGCCACGGCACTGCGTACACCGGCGAGCTTCAGCTCAACTCGACGCCGGCCTTCCGGACCGCGTCGCGCACCTCGTCGTCGGTGAGGATCGTCTCCGCCTTCTTCGCGACGGCGAGCACCGCTTCCACCACCTTCCGCGTGTCGGGCATGCCGTGCGATCGGAGATAGTGCACGACGTTGGATGCACCGGACATGTGGCCGATCTCGATGATCTGCCTGCGCCCGATCCAGGAGGCCGGAACGCCCGAGTACACGCGATCGGCCAACCAGTCCAGGCCCTTGCGCTGTGCCTTGATCACGGCGGCTGCGTGGACTCCCGTGGCCGTCCGGAAGGCGTCGCGCCCGACGATGGGCGTGCTGGGCGGCACGGGGACGCCCGTCGACTTCGAGACCAGCTCGATGTACTCGGGCAGCTTGGTGAGGTCGTCGTTCCGAATGCCGAGGAGCCTCAGGTTGACCAGCAGCTCCTCCATGGGCGTGTTGCCGACGCGTTCGCCCACGCCCAGCGCCGTGCCGTGCACGCGGGTCGCGCCGGATTGAAGCGCTGCCAGGGTGTTGGCGAGGCCCAGGCCGCGATCCCGGTGCCCGTGCCAGTCGATGCCGACACGGTCCGCCACGCCCAGCTCGTCCAGCAGGCTCTTCACCCACCCGACGAGGTTCATGACCCCTTCGGGGATGGCGGCACCGGCCGTGTCGCAGAGGCAGACGCGCTTGGCTCCCGAGTCGATGGCGGCGGCCAGGAGCAGGCGGAGATGCTCGGGGGAGGACCGGACGGTGTCCTCCGTCACGTACATGACCTCGAGCCCCTCCCCGACGGCGAACTCGATCGCCTCCCGCGTGTGGCGCAGGATGTGCTCGATGTCCCACTCTTCGGCGTACTGGCGGATCGGGCTGCTCCCGATGAACAGGCAGGCTTCGATCGGAACGCCCGTCTTCTGCGTGATCTCGGCCATGGGCTGGATGTCGACCATGAGCGTGCGTCCCGCGCAGTTGGGACGGATCGTCAGGTGGCCCTGATCGATCTCCTGACAGAGATGCCTCACGGCCTCCTGCTGGCGGGGACCCGCCCCGGGTAGCCCGACGTTGGCCGTCTCGATGCCGAGGGTGTCCATGAACCGCAGCATCTCGATCTTGGCTTCGATCGTCGGATCCCGAACGGAGGGGCTCTGCAGGCCGTCGCGCAGCGTCTCGTCGTCGAGCATGGCGATCGCGGGCTTGCGGAAGGAGTGGGGGCCGGACTCGGCCCAGTCGTAGACCAGGGATTCCCTCGTGGGTTCCGTCAACGAATCCTCCCTTCGTCGTGCCGGCTACTCACCGGCCGACTTGCCGAACTCGTTGGCGCGTCGAAGGAGATCCTCGGCCTCGTCGACCTTCCCTTCCGCCTTCCGGATCTCGGCCAGGCGGAAGAGACTGCTGACTTCGCCGATGCACTCGTCCTCGTTCCGCTGGAACTCGCGCGCTGCCGCGTCGGTGTCTCCCAGCCGCTCGTGGATCAGGCCGATGTGGTAGCGCGCCATGAGGTACTCGGGAGTCAGGGACGTGCACTTCTCGTAGTGCTCGAGTGCTCGGTCCAGCTCGCCCAGGTGGAAGTAGCTGAAACCCAGTCGGTAGTGGGCTGCGTTGTAGTGGGGGTCGAGCTCGAGGCAGCGATTGAAGCACCGGATCGCCTCGGGCATGTTCGCCCGATGGTAGTAGGCCACGCCGCAGTCATAGGCGCAGAGTATGAAGTTCGGCGCGCCCTTGAGGGCGGTCTCGTAGCGCTCGATGGCGAGGTCGAGCGTGCCTTGATGGAAGTACATCGTCCCCAGGACGTGATTGGCCTGGACGTGTCCCGGTTCGTTGTCCAGGAGGCGTTCGAGCTCGCGGCGCGCGTCACGACACCGGCCTTCCTGGTCGTACCACAGGGCGTGGAGCAGGCGATGGTCGATGTAGGCATCCCGCAGGAACATCCCGCACTCGGCACAGAACTTGTCCGTATCGACGGCCTTCCGGCCACAACGCGTGCATCTCACGATGGCATCTCCTCGGCGTCGATCTGCCGTCGTCCACCGGTGGCAGATCGATCAGGACTATACGTAGGGGGCTGGGGACGTGACAAGCCTTCGACACGGCTGCGAACCCGAGGGCCAGGCGAAGGCAGGTGCTGTGGACGCGAACGCTGCGAGCCTACCGCACACGCAGGAGGACCGCCCCGTGGCGCGGCACCCGGACCCCGTAGCCCTCGGCGTGCGTGCCCAGGTCCTTCCTCCGCCACAGGTCACGGACGGCGAGCGGGCCCCCGAGGCCCAGATCGGACCACCGAACGGTGACCTCCGACTGCCGGCGGCCGCGGTTGAAGAGGCCGACGGCCCACGAGCCGTCCTCGAGGGGGCGCGCCCACGCTTCGGCGCCGCCGGTCCGGGCGACACGCCGCGCCTGGCGTCCCAGCGGATCCTGGTTGACCTCCAGCACCTCGGGGTTCGTCAGGAGGGCGAGGGTGAACGCGTCGATCCGGGAGAGGTCGCAGCCGATCAGCAGCGGCGAGGCCAGGAGCGACCACAGCGACAGGTGCGTGATCTGCTCGTTCGCCGTCAGCTTCGAGGGACGGAGGCTCGGGCCCCAGCCGACCTTGCCGACCACCAGCATGTCGGGGTCGTTCCAGTGTCCGGGGCCGGCGTGGCGTTCCTTGCCGGCCTGTCCGAAGCCGATGCCTCCCATGCTCGACCACGCGTCGCGGATGTCACCCGTCGTGCGCCAGTAGTTCCCGCCCACCTCGGCGCCCCACTCCCAGACGTCGTCCATGCCGTACTGGCAGATCGAGTAGACGAGGTCGCGATCGACCCGATCGAGCGCCCGGCGCATGAGTTCGTAGGGCTTGCGGTGCTCCTGGCGGCTCCCGTCCTTCGCGATCCGGCCGTACGAACACCAGTCGTACTTCACGAGGTCGATGCCCCACTCGGCCCACGTCTGCGCGTCCTGGAACTCGTGTCCGTACGAGCCTTCGTAGCCGGCGCACGTCTTCGGTCCCGGCGACGAGTAGATGCCGAGCTTGAGACCCAGCGAGTGCACGGTGTCGGCCAGTGCCTGCATGTCCGGGAACTTGTCGTTGGGTAGGAGGCGGCCCTGGGCGTCCCGTTCACCCTCCCAGGCGTCGTCGATGTTGACGTACTGGAACCCGTAGGCGGCGAGGCCGCTCTCGACCATCCACCTCGCGGCGGCACGCACCTTCGCGTCGTCGACGGAGGTGCCCCAGACGTTCCACGAATTCCAGCCCATGGGGGGCGTCAGGGCGAGCGCGTGATCCCCCCCGACGATCGTGAGCGTGGAGGCCGCCCGCCCGCGGGGTCCCTCCACGACGATCTGCACCGCGGTGCGTCCGGCCTGCTCGAGGGCGCCCGTGAGAATGCCCGTGGAGGGGTCGAGCTCGAGGCCCGCGGGCAGCCCCTCGGCACCAAAGCGAAGCGGTCCCGTGCCGCTCGCCGGGATCCGGAAGAGGAAGGGGCGGCCCGGGGTCGCTCCGGTGATGCGGGGAGCGTGGATCTCCGGAACCTCGGGCGCGGGATGCACGATGTCGGGCGCGGGATCCTCCGGCGCACGGAAGGACCTCGGCGGCGGGGCCTTCGCCGCGGGGTCGAGCACGAGCATCGCCCCGCCCCAGTCGGCGTGGTCGTAGTGGATGTGGTCGCCGCCGTCCTCGACGATCAGGGTCAGGTGGGATGCGCCCTCGAGGTCCACGGAGATCACGCGCGGCGTCTCGCCGCCCTCGATCACGGAGGTGGGGAGTCGCTCGGAATCGTCCACGAGCACGACGAAGACGACCGTGCCCAGTTGCTTGACCTCCGCGTCGACGCCTACGGCGGCGTGGAACGCGCGGGCGGCACCGCCGAGCGCGATCGTCCATTCGGCGTTCGCGTGCGAGCCGATACCGTGCGCGAAGACGCGTCCCGCGATGTCGAGCGGGTTGCCGTCCACCGAGCGCCCGGCCTGCGCGACGCCCCATTCCTGGTCGACGAGGGCGAGGTCCAGCGTCTCGAGCCACATCGCGGAGGGCGGAAGCTCGTCGCCTTGCAGGACGTCGAGAAGCACGGCGTCTCCAGCGGACGCGGGCGGCGGGACGAAGTCGGATCGTAGCCATGTCGTTCTGTGAGCCAAGGAGTT
>JAUXCH010000192.1 GCA_030618975.1 Planctomycetia bacterium | reverse complement strand
TGGCTCACAGAACGACATGGCTACGATCCGACTTCTGTACGGCGACGGGACGACGGACGCCGTCCTGTGGAGCGAGGACACGATCTACCTCGTGATCACGGAGGCGAGGCGGTGAGGTTCGCACCCGCCGCCGTCTTCGGTCTGCTGCTCCTCGCCGGGCGGGGCACGGCCGCCCCCGAGGCGACCCGTGTCGAGCTCGACGCCCCCCCGACCGTGCAGGGCCTCTGGCTCCGCGACGTGGACGGCGACGGCGCCGACGACGTACTGCTGCTCGGGGGCCGGCGCATCACGGTCTTCGCCGGACGCGGCGGCGCGCTGCCCGAGGCGGCACCGCGCTGGACGGTGGATCTCGGAGCCTCGGTGACGTTCGTCGTCGTCCTGCCGCCCGTCGCGGGGCAGCCCGTCCTGCTGACGCTCGGCCGCGCGGGCGCCCGGCGGGTCACGCTGGCCGACGGGCAGTCGGCGCCGCTTCCGGGCGCGAACGCGAAGCTGGACTGGACCGACTGCGAGCAGGCGGACTTCGCCCCGCTCGTGCGCGCCGGCGGCGTGCTGTTGCCCACGCCCGACGGCGTGGCGTGGCACGGCGCGAACGGCGGGGCGGCGCGGCTGGCGGTGGAGCGGTTCCGGGACGTGGTGCCGGCGGGCGGCTTCCTCCAGGACACGACGATCGTCACCGAGGCCCTGCCCCAGGTCTGGCTCTCGCCGGGGAACGAGCCCCCGCCCGCGCTCTGGGCGCTCGGAGGCACGCGGCTCCTGGGACCCGGCGCCGCCTCGTACGACCTCTCCTTCCTCCCGCGGGAGGGCACGCGCCGGCTCGCGGACCTGGACGGCGATGGCCGGCCCGACGTGATCCACGAGGGGGGAGGCCACCGCGAGCGGACGTACGCCTTCTTCCGTACGCCCGAGGGCGGTGGGGACCTGCGCCCGCCGACGAGCGTGCTGCGGCTCTCGGGGTACTCCCTGGACCCGGACCTCGTCGACCTCGACGGGGACGGCCTCCTCGACTTCGTGGTCACGGTGCTCCCCACGGATGCGCGCAACACGATGCGCGCCCTGGGCGGCAAGGTCACGGCGAACACGAAGGCGTACCTGAACCAGGGACCGGGGAAGGCGTTCGTGTTCTCGCCGACCCCGAACGTGAGCGTGGCGTCGGACGTGGGCATCGCGATCCGGTTCACGCCCGGCGGGCAGATCCAGATCCGGCGTTCCCTCACCATCCTCGTGACGGGCGACTACGACGGGGACGGCCTCAAGGACCTCGCAATCCGGACCGGCGACGAGACCCTCACGGTCCGCGCCGGCAGGCGGGGACGCGCCGTGTGGGCCGCCGAGGGCCGGGACGTCGCGATCCCTCCGGCCCCGAGCCAGAGCCCCGGCGTGGAGGGCCACACGGCCGACCTCACGGGCGACGGCTCGGACGAGATCGTCCTGGTCTACCGGAAGGCCCACGGCGGGCGCGACCGGGTCTGGGTGGTGAGACCGTAGAGGAGGGGTATCCTGGGCGTCGTCCAAGGGCTATCGCCATGATGTCTTCCCACGCCCGCAGCGAGCGGGGCTTCGCGCTCCTCCTCGTCATCATCCTCAGCCTGGTTCTCCTCCCCTTCGCGGTGGAGTTCTCGATGCAGGTCTCGCTCGAGACCCGGACCGCGATCAACGTCACGGACCAGCTCAAGGTCGAGAATGCGATCGACGGGCAGTACGAGATCATGCTCGCGCACCTCCGCTACGACGTGCTCGAGAACGAGATCGACAGCTGGGACGACGTCTGGAACGGCGAGGAGCTCGTGAGCCGTACCGAGAAGGACGTCAACGTCGCTCTCACGACGCACATCTACGACGAACAGGCGAAGTTCAACATCCGTACGCTCGCGGAGGGTCCGGCGGAGCGCCAGATGATCGCGCGCCAGCGCCTGAAGCGACTCCTGATGGAGTACAGGCGCGACACGGACTTCGAGCTGGGCAGCGGCGAGGCCGAGACCTGGGCGCGCGCCATCTCGGAGTGGGTCGGGAAGGGCGCGATGCGCGGCAACGTTCCCACCCCACGAATGGCCGACGGCCGCACGGTCCTCGTGCTGGAAGAGCTCCTCATGCTCCCCGAGGTCCACGGCGAGCGCTTCGGCCACCTCCTCTACGACAAGCGGGAGGGCGAGAAGACGGCCCCGGGGCTGCACCGCTATCTCACGGTGTACGGCTCGGGCAAGGTGAACCTGAACACCTGCGACGAGGCCTTGCTGCGCGCGTACTTCGCGGAGAACCCGGACGCCGCGGAGCGCATCATCGAGCGGCGAGACACACCGCCCCAGGAGGAGGAGGAAGACGTCACGTACTCGGATGACGAGGAGGAGGAGGCGGGGAACCCCTACACGGACGTGATGCAGGTCGCCCAGGTCGACGGGGTCACCCCGGAGATCCTGCAGGCGAACGGCGTCGACCCCTCCCTGGACTTCGACGTCCTGTCCAACGTCTTCTCGTTCAGGATCGTCGGCGAGACCGAGACCACCCGCCGCGACGAGCTCTTCGCGGTCGAGCGGGTGCCGGGGACCGACGAGAACGAGCCGCTGAAGGGTTTCCGCCTCCTCCTGCGTCAGGAGCGGACGGACATCCTCGAGAACCTCGATCTGGATTAGGCTCGCCAGCGTGTGCCCGGGGACGCCCGAGGGACGCGGGGGGCCCGCGTCGGGCAATCCCCACCCCTGTCGCACGACGCCCGTACGATCCCCGCCGATGTCACCGCCGAAGTCAGCACGGGGCCGTGGAAGGGCCAAGGCCAACCGGAGCAGGGGCTCGACCGCCGAGGAGATGGCCCGTACGCAGCGGGAGATCTCGGTCGCGGAGTTCTTCGCGAAGAACCGCCACCTCCTCGGCTACGACAACGCGTCGAAGGCCCTGCTCACCGCCGTCCGCGAGGCCGTCGACAACGCGCTCGACGCCTGCGAGGAGGGGGGCATCCTCCCCGACATCGACGTCGAACTGAGCCTGTCCCGCCAGGGCAGCCGCCCCGAGGGGAACGGCACCGACGAGGGGAAGAACGGGAAGGCCGCCTCGAAGCGCCGGAGCCCCGCCGGCGTGCTCGACCGGTACCGGCTGGTCGTCACCGACAACGGCCCCGGCATCGTCCGCGCGCAGATCAGCCGCATCTTCGGAAAGCTCCTCTACGGCTCCAAGTTCCACCGGCTCCGGATGAGCCGGGGACAGCAGGGCATCGGCATCTCGGCCGCGGCCCTGTACGGCCAGCTCACCACCGGCAAGCCCATCCGCATCGTCAGCCGGCCGAAGGCGCGGGGGCCCGCCCACCTCTTCGAGCTCCAGATCGATACCCGTCGCAACGAGCCGCAGATCGTGCGCGAGGCGGACGTGGACGAGTTCCCTCACGCGACCGGCACGCGCATCGAGCTCGAGCTCGAGGGTCGCTTCGCGGGCGGCAACAAGGGCATCTTCGAGTACCTGCGGCAGACCGCGCTCGCCAACCCGCACGCGCAGATCCGGTTCACGGCCCCCGGAGGCAAGCTGCCGCACGTCTTCGCACGCGCCGTGCACGAGGTGCCGATCCAGCCCCGCGAGATCCAACCGCACCCGTACGGCGTGGAGCTCGGCACGCTCATCAAGCTGCTCGGCGCCACCAAGGCCCGCCGCGTCTCCGCCTTCCTGAAGGAGGAGTTCTGCCGCGTCACCGACCGCGTGGCGGCCTCGATCCTGAAAGAAGCGGGCCTGCCGAAGCAGATCTCGCCCAAGAAGGTCGTCCGCGGGGAGGCCGAAAAGCTCCACACGGCCATGAACACCGTGCGGATCATGGCGCCGCCGACCGACTGTCTCGCCCCGATCGGCGAGGAGGCGATGGTCGAAGGCCTCAAGAAGGAGGTGGACGCCGCCTTCTACACGTCCATCACCCGCAGCCCCGCCGTGTACCGCGGGCACCCCTTCCAGATCGAGGTCGCCCTCGCGTACGGGGAGCCGTTGCCCGGGGACCAGCCGGCGCGGTGCTTCCGCTTCGCCAACCGCGTCCCGCTGCTCTACCAGGGCGGGGGCTGTGCGATCACCAAGGCCGTGAACTCCACCTCGTGGCGCAAGTACGACATCCAGCAACCGCGCGGGGGCACGCCCGTCGGGCCGCTGGCGATCTACGTCCACATGGCCAGCGTGTGGGTCCCGTTCACGAGCGAGTCCAAGGAGGCGATCGCCTCCTACGACGAGATCATCAAGGAGATCCGGCTCGGCCTGCAGGAGTGCGGACGGCGCGTCGGGGTCCACATCCGCAAGCACAAGCGCATCGCCGAGGCCCAGCGGAAGGCGGACTACATCACGAGGTACCTGCCCGCCATCGCCGAGGCGCTGCGCGACATCCTGGACCTCGACGAGCAGGAAACCGAGCAGGTCGCCACGATCCTCGCCGACACCCTCCGCCGGAGCCGGAACTTCTGATGGCCGCACGACGCGCCAAGACCCGCTCGGCCGGCAAGACCGCCACGGCTCGCAAGAAGGTCCCGACGAAGAAGAAGGCGGTGAAGAAGAAGGTCGCCGCAAAGAAGAAGGTCGCCCCCCGCAAGAAGACCGCGACGACGAAGAGCGGGGCGGCCGGGAAGAAGGCCGTGAAGAAGGGGAAGAGCGCGAAGGCGAAGAAGGCCCGCGCGCGTACACCCGAGGCCTCTCCGGCGACGATGGAAGTCGCCTCCGACGACCGGGTCGTCGAAGAGCTCGTGACCGAGGCCGGGCGCATCCGGAAGGTGCTCCTCCGCGGCGAACGCCCCGAGATCACGACGCCCCAGCGCAGCCTCAAGAACGTCACGCTCAGCAAGGACAAGGGCTACTTCCAGATCGGCCGCAAGCGACTCGTCCGGACCCTCAGCGTGAACACGGTCCGCACCTTCGCGCAAACGCTGAAGTTCATGGCGCTGTCGAAGGAGATGGTGCTGATCGACGACCTCGCGTCCAAGCGTGAGGTCTACTACCAGAGCATCAACTGGGGTGACGCGCGGTTCAACGACCAGTCCGAGTCCGACACCGTGATGGACGACGTGGAGGCGATGTTCTCGATCCACGGTGTCTCTCGCGAGCAGCTCCGCTTCATCCCGGAGGAGCACGGCGGCGCGGTGGCGGGCAACCTGACGGTCATCGACCGCGACCCGGAAACGGGGGACGACGTCCGGATCGACTGCCGGTCCCTGGGGTCGGGCTCCTACACGGTGCCGAGCCTCGTCGAGGGGCTGCGCTTCGAGTCGAACGCGAAGTTCATCCTCGCCGTCGAGACGGGCGGCATGTACCAGCGGCTCACCTACCACCGCTGGTGGAAGGCCACGCAGTCGATCATCGTGAATCTCGGCGGGGTGCCGTCCCGCGCCACGCGACGCTTCCTGCGGCGGCTCTCCGACGAGCAGCGGCTCCCCGTCTACGTGTTCACCGACTGCGACCCGTACGGGTTCGCCAACATCTACCGCACCCTCAAGGTGGGGTCGGGCAACGCCGCCCACATCAACCGCTTCTACTGCGTACCGCGCGCCCGCCTGATCGGCGTCACCCCGCAGGACATCATCGACTACAAGCTCCCGACGCATCCCTTGAAGGACGTCGACGTCAAGCGCGCCAAGGCCGCGCTCAAGAACGACCCGTTCTTCCAGGCCTGGCCCCAGTGGATGCGTGCGCTCAAGCAGCAGATCACGATGGGCGTCCGCGCCGAGCAGCAGGCCTTCGCGAAGCACCACCTGAACTTCGTGATGGACACCTACCTGCCTGAAAAGCTCTCCCAACCGAAGAAGATGCTCCCGTAACCCACCCGTGCGGTGCCACACGTACGGCGTCACACACGTACGGTGCCAGGCACCAAGCGAGGGATTGCCCCTCGTACGGTGCCAGGCACCAAGCAAGGGATAGCGGTCCACGCGCATCCGCGGTACCAGGATCCTCCCTCGCTGCCCCTCGTACGGTGCCAGGCACCGACACCGTACGGCGTCAGGCGCCAAGCGAGGCCGGGAAGAGGCTACCCACCGTATCCGTGTCGTGGTGTCGGTGCCTGGCACTCCGCGAGGGTATTCTCCACCGCCGCCCAGAGCTCGGCCTCTCCGTCGTCGACGTGCATCGAGACCTCGTAGACGGCAACGTCGGGCGGGAGACGCTCCACCTTGACGGCGTCCTTGCGCGTCGTCACCACGACCTCCGCGCCGGCGGCCCGGGCGCCCTCCCGCAGCCCGGTCCACGCCCCGGTCGTCGGCGCCGCGTGGTCGGGCAGGAAACGCCGCCCCACGACCACCGCGCCCAGCGCCTCCAGGTGCGCCACGAAGGACTGCGGATTGCCGATGCCGCAAACGGCGAAGACGCGCCGTCCGCGCAGCCAGCCGGGCTCGTGCGTGACGCCGTCCACCTCCACGCCCGCCGGGCGGCTGCGCGCGACGGCCAGGACGGCGGAGGAGAGCTCGGCCACGCGGGCCCGGATCTCCTCCAGCGCGCCGGCGTCGACCCGTTCGGCGCGGGTGACCACGACCACGCCGGCCCGCTCGAGCGCGCGCGGCGGCTCCCTGAGCAGGCCGCGGGGCAGGAGATGGCCGTACCCGAACGGCCGGGTCGCGTCGAGGAGGACGACGTCGAGGTCGCGTGCCAGCTGCCAGTGCTGGAACCCGTCGTCCAGCAGCAGGACGTCGGTATCCGGAAACTCGGCCAGCAGGCGCCGCCCGCCACGCAGGCGGTTCGCATCCTCTCTCAGGGGCACCTCGTCGCCCAGGGCCCGACGCAGGACAGCCCCCTCGTCGGACAGCGAACCGGGCCCCCCGGCGGCCCTGGGCCCGTAGCCGCGCGACAGGATGCCGGGGTGGTGTCCCCGGCCGCGGAGACCGGCGGCGATCCACGCCGTGAAGGGCGTCTTGCCGGTCCCGCCGACGGCGAGGTTGCCGATCGAGAGGACGGGCACGGGGAGCGACCGGGTCCGCTCGAGGCCTGTCGCATAGAGGGCACGGCGCAGGTGGTGAGCGGCGGTCCACCCCGCACTCAGGACGCCGAGCCCCAGGCGCGCCGCTCCCCCGAACATGCCGCCGCCACCTGCCTGGACCTCATCCAACCGCACGGGGCCATTCTATCCCCCCCCAGGCGGTGCCAGGCACCGATACCGCACGGCGTCAGGCATCCCGCCCGTTCCCCTCGTACTGTGCCAGGCACCCTCCGAGGGTCACTGTCCCTTGCACGGTGCCTGGCACCGTACGAGGGAGAAAGCGTTGGTTCGCGCTACTTCGGGATCTCGAGCGTCATGCCCTCGAGGAGGTTGCGTGGATCCGGGATGCGCTCGATGTTCGCGAACCAGATGTCGGTCCAGCGCTCGATCGTGCGGTAGGCGGACCGGGAGATCTTCTGGATCGTGTCGCCGTTGCGGACCGTGTAGGTGGCGCCGGCCTTCGCGGTGCCGCCGCCCACGGCCACGGTGGAGGGCTTGTTCGGCGCGACGGCCGAGCCGTCGATCACGGGAATGATCAGCGTCGTGTCCGGGCGGAGCTTCATGGGATCGACGTCGTTGCGCTCCTGGAGGGCCTTCCAGTACTTCGTGCTGCCCATCTCGCTCAAGGCGATGCCGCCGAGCGTGTCCGAGGGCTTCACGGTATAGGTGCGCTCCCCGGACTGCTCGAGGGGCTCGCCCAGCCCCGGCTTCCCGATCTCGGGCTTTGCGGTTCCGAGCTCGTCGACCGCGTCCTGGACCTTCTCGCCGGTTTTCGGGCCCGGCACGTCGGGGCGCTCCATGACGACCTCGACGGTCTTGGGCGTCCTCGGGGTAGCCCAGTCCTTCCACGGATCGCGCCCCTCCCCGGTGCGGCTCTTCGGAACGTCGGCGACGAGACCGGAACCGGTTCCCGAGACGATGTCGGCCTTCTCCCCGCCGGCCGGATCGTCCGTCCAGGTGTACAGGGCGACGACCAGGATCATGACGATGATGACCCCGATCACCAGCACGGAGAGTTTCTCGAAGTTACCCATGGGACCCTCCTCGGACGGGCCCGCGCATGCCTCCTGACGCCACCCTCCCCGGGGGCGCCCCTGCGGGCCACTCACCCTTCCACGGTACCGTGGATGCGCGGACTCGCAATCCCCAGATCACAAGGGGTGGAGGAATTTCGACGATTCCC
>JAUXCH010000346.1 GCA_030618975.1 Planctomycetia bacterium | reverse complement strand
GTCGTCCGAGCCGGCCGTGGAGCCCGCGGGCTCGCTCGAGGTGGCCGCCGCGCCGGCCGTGGCCTCCTGGGCCGCGGCCTGCTCCTGCGCCACCTGCTCGTAGACCTTCTTGGCGATCTCCTGGCTGGCGGTCATGAGCGCCTCGACGGCCTTGTCGATGGCCTCGATGTCCTCGCCGGCCTTGGCCTCCTCGACGGCCTTCTTCTTCGCCTCGATCTGCTCGAGGATCTCGGAGCCGACCTTCTCGCCGTGCTCCTTGACCGCCTTCTCGATCTCGAAGACCGCGTGGTCCGCCTTGTTGCGGGCCTCGGCGAGCTTCAGGCGCTTCTCGTCCTCGGCCGAATGGGACTCGGCGTCCTGGCGCATCTTCTCGACCTCCTCCTTGCTCAGGCCGGAGGAGGATTCGATCGTGATCTTCTGCTCCTTGCCCGTGCCCTTGTCCTTGGCGGACACGTGCAGGATGCCGTTGGCGTCGATGTCGAAGGAGACCTCGATCTGGGGCATGCCGCGCGGAGCCGGCGGGATGCCGTCGAGGAGGAACCGGCCCAGCGTGCGGTTGTCGTTCGCCATCTTCCGCTCGCCCTGCAGCACGAGGACCTCGACCTGCGGCTGGCTGTCCGCCGCGGTGGAGAAGGTCTCGGCCTTGCGCGTGGGGATCGTCGTGTTGCGCGGGATCAGGACGTGCATGATCCCGCCCTGGACCTCCACGCCGAGGGAGAGCGGCGTCACGTCCAGCAGCAGCAGGTCCTGGAGGGTCTCGTCGCCCGAGAGGATGCCGGCCTGGACGGCGGCGCCCAGCGCGACGGCCTCGTCGGGGTTCACGCCCTTGTTGCCTTCCTTGCCGAAGATCTCCTTCACGATGGCCTGGACCAGCGGGATACGAATGGATCCTCCGACCAGGAGCACGTCGCTCAGGTCGGACGGGTCGATCCCCGCGTCCTTGAGCGCCCGCTGGGAGGGGCCGCGGAGACGCTCGACCGTGGGCTCGATCAGTTGCTCGAACTTCGCGCGGTTGATCGTCCGGGTCAGGTGCTTCGGACCGGCCGCGTCCGCGGTGATGAACGGCAGGTTGATCTCCGCCTGCATCGAGGACGACAGGTCGATCTTGGCCCGCTCGCAGGCCTCGCGCAGGCGGTGCAGTGCCATCGCGTCCTGGCGGATGTCGATCCCCGTCTCCTTCTGGAAGTCGTCGGCGACGTAGTCGACGAGGATCTTGTCGAGGTCGTCGCCCCCGAGGTGGGTATCACCGCTGGTCGACTTGACCTCGAAGACACCCTCGCTCAGCTCGAGGATCGAGATGTCGAAGGTGCCGCCACCGAAGTCGAACACGGCGATCGTGCCGGACTTTTTCTTGTCGAGGCCGAACGACAGCGCGGCCGCCGTCGGCTCGTTGATGATGCGGCGCACGTTGAGGCCGGCGATCACGCCCGCGTCCTTCGTGGCCTGGCGCTGGCTGTCGTTGAAGTAGGCCGGGACGGTGATGACCGCGTCCGTGACCGGCTTGCCGAGGTAGTCCTCCGCCGCCTTCCGCAGGTACTGGAGAAAGACGGCCGAGATCTCGGGCGGCGTGTACGTCTTGCCGCGGATCTCGACCTTCACCGGCTCGTCGGCCGCGCCCACGATCTTGTAGGAGACCTGCTTCTCCTCGTCCTGGACCTCGCCGTGGCGGCGGCCCATGAACCGCTTGATGCTGTAGATCGTGTTTTCGGGGTTCGTGACCGCCTGGCGGCGGGCCGCCTGGCCCACCAGGCGCTCGCCGCTCTCGGTGAAGGCCACCACGCTCGGGGTCAGCCGGTGGCCGTCCGGGTTGACGATGATGCGGGGCTCTCCGCCCTCCATGACGGCCACCACACTGTTCGTGGTGCCCAGGTCGATACCGATGATCATCTCAGACATAGTTCTGCTATCTCCATGGTTGGGATCGCCCTACCGGGACCAGGCATGTCGATCCTGCACGGCCGGGACCGGCCTACCGTGCCGAATCGGCATCCTCCGCCTCCGGGACGGGCTTCGAAGGCCCGTATTCCTTGATCTTCCGGTAGAGGGTTCGGGTGCTGATGCCCAGCAACTGCGAAGCGCGTTCCCGATTGCCGCCCACGTCGCGCAACGTGTTCTCGATCAGCGCCCGCTCCACGTCTCGAAGCGCCACGCTGGACAGCCGGCCCAGGAACTCGGGCCCCCCGTCTGCCGGGCGGATGTAGACCGGGACCACCTCGGGCGGGATGACGGGTCCCCTGGAGAGGAGCACCATCGACTCCACGGCGTTCTTCAGCTCACGCACGTTGCCGGGCCAGCCGTAGCGCATGAGGAGGTCGAGCGTCTCCGGGGCCAAGGACCGGATCGGCTTCCCGTGGCGTTCGGATGCCTCCTCCAGGAAGTGCTCGGCGAGCCGCGGGAGATCGGACAGGTGCTCGCGAAGCGGGGGCAGCTCGATCTGGACGATGCGCAGCCGAAAGCCCAGGTCGTCGCGGAAGGTGCCCTCGGCCATCATCCGGTCGAGGTCCCGGTTCGTGGCCGCGATGACCCGGACGTCGACGAAGATGGGGTCGTTCGAACCGACGCGCGTGACCTCGCCGGACTCCAGGGCCCGGAGCAGGTGGGCCTGCGTGGCGAGCGGCATGTCGCCGATCTCGTCGAGGAACAGGGTGCCTCCCTCGGCGGCCTCGAAGCGTCCCTTGCGCCGGGCCAGGGCGCCCGTGAACGCGCCCTTCTCGTGGCCGAACAGCTCGCTCTCGAGAACGCCCTCCGCCAGGGCCGCGCAGTTGAGCGGGATGAACGGGCCGTCGCTTCGCGGGCCGGCGCGGTGCAGCGCCTGGGCGACGAGCTCCTTGCCGGTACCGCTCTCGCCGCGGAGGAGCACCGTCGCATCCGTGTCCAGGATCTGGTTCATCACGTCGAACACGCGCTGCATGGCGCGCGACTCGCCGAGCAGGCCGGGAAACGAGTACGACTTGTCGATCGTCGTCTTGAGCTCGCGGTTCTGCTGCTCGAGCCGGATGCGCTCGCCGGCCGAACGGATCGTCTCCCGGAGGATGCCGACGTCGACCGGCTTCTGGAGGAAGTGGAGCGCGCCCGCCTGCATCGCGTGCACCGCGCCCTCCACCGTGCCGTAGCCCGTGACCACGACGCACTGCGGCACGGCACGGTCGCGCCCCCTGAGGGACCTGCAGCGCTCCACGAGCTCCAACCCGTCCCGATCCTGCAGTCTCAGATCCGTGATGACCAGGTCGAAAGGCCCCTTCTCCACCGCGTCGAGCCCCTCCTGGCCCGAGTTCGCGATGTGGACGGAGTGCCCGCCCTGCTCGAGCACCTCGGCCATGATCTCCGCGTGTCCGCGGTCGTCCTCGACGACGAGGATGCTCAGGGGCGGGGTGTCGCGATCCGTCATGAGAACGTGACATCGTGTCACCAACCAGACGACAGGTTGTCCGAAATCGGGGAGCCTACTGGGGACCGGCGAGGGGGAGTCTCATGATGAAGTCGGTCCCCTTCCCGGGGTCGGTCTCGAAGTCCAGGCTGCCGCCGTGCTCCTCGGCGATGCGCCGGGCCGTGGGCAGGCCCAGCCCGCTCCCCGTCTTCCGGGCGCTGAAGTACACGTCCCAGACGCGCTCCTGGATCGCGGGGGCGATCCCCGGTCCGGAGTCGATCACGTCCACGCGGGCCACGTCGCCTTCGAGGCGCGTCCGGATCACGAGCTGGCGCCGGGCGCGGGCCGGGTCCTCCGGATCGATCTGCATGGCCTCCATGACCTGGATCGCGTTGAGCAGCAGGTTCAGGACCGCCTGCTTCACGAGCCTCTCGTCCAACGTCATGAGGGGGATGCTGTGGTCCGGGTAGAAGGGCATGTCCACGGCGGCCCGGGCGCACTCGGGGCCCATGAAGGCGATCACCTCCTCCAGCACCCGATTCAGGTCCGATTTCGCGAGGTTCAAGCGGCGGATTCCCGCGTACCGGAGGAAATCGTCGAGGATCGACTCCAGGCGACTGACCTCGCCCCTCAGGTTCTCGATGCGCCTGAGCGTCCGCGCGGTGCGCTCGTCGCCCACCCGCCCCTCCCAGTCCTCCTGCAGGAGTTGGAGGGTCACGCTCATCGTGGACAGGGGATTGCGGATCTCGTGAACGAGCCCGCCGGCCACGGCGCCTAGGAACGCCAACCCCCGCGGGGTGGGTACGTCACGCCGGGTCGGGGCCTGTCCCTCGCGCTCCATGTGCCGACCAGCGTACCGCATTCCCGACGGGTGGCGCCCTGCGCGGCAAGTGAACCGCCACCGGGTATCTTGCGGCGCATGTCCACCGAGGTACTCCACGTCCTGGATCGAGGCGCACAGAGCGACGAGCTCTCGCGTGCGGGCGCCATCCTGCGAGGCGGGGGTCTGGTGGCCTTCCCGACGGAAACGGTCTACGGCATTGCCGTATCCGCCGAGCACCCCGAGTCCATCGAACGGCTCTACGAGATCAAGGGTCGCGCACGGACGAAGCCGATGACGATGATGGTGGCCGACAGCGGCCCCGTCCTGCGCCACTGCCCGGACATGCCGCCCAAGGCGCGCACGCTGATGAAGCGCTTCTGGCCCGGACCGCTGACGCTGGTGGTGCCGAACGCCGAGGGCCGGATGACCGGATTCCGTCTGCCGTCGCATCCGCTCGCGCGAGGGCTCGTCCGCGAGGCCGGCGTGCCGCTCTACGTCCCGAGCGCGAACCGCTCGGGCAAGCCGCCCGCGACCACCGCCGAGGAGGTGCTCCGCCAGTTCCCGAACGAGCTCGACCTCGTCATCGACGGCGGACCCGTCGACGGCGGCGTGGCGAGCACGGTCGTCCAGATCGTGGGCGACGAGTTGACCGTCCTGCGCGAGGGGGCGATCCCGGAGGAGCGCCTGCTCGATTCGGAGCGCGTGACCATCCTCTTCGTCTGCCGCGGCAACACGGACCGCAGCCCTCTCGCCGCCGCCATCCTCCGCCGCCGCCTCGCCAACCATCTCGGGCTGGCCGAGGCCGACCTCGAGAAGGCCGGCTACCAGGTCCTGAGCGCGGGCACCGAGGCGCGGGAAGGGAAGTCCGTCTCGCTCAACGTGCGCAGGATCGCGCGGGCCTGGCCCGGGGCGCCCCTCGACATCGACGGCCACCGGGCGACGAAGCTCACGACCTCGCTCCTGGAGTCGGCCACGCGCATCTTCTGCATGGAGCGCGATCAGCGGGAGCAGATCCTGGCGTTCTTCCCCCACCGCGACCGGGAGGTCCTGCTGGTGGATCCGGAGGGCGCGGACCTCGAGGACCCGCACGGGCGTTCCCTCGAGGACTACCAGCGCCTGGCCCGCCGCCTCGACGCCGCCGCGACGCTGATCGTGTTCGGCATCATCCGCGCCCGCTCCTGAGCGCGCCGCAGCCCCCGAGGCGGGGCTCGGATTCGCGCCGAATCGCGCCCGCAACTCCTCTTCGGGGTCGCGCGGCGCAGCGGTAGAACGCACGAGTTCCCGATGGAGCGGCTCGCGCAGAGCGGTCGATGCCGGCTTGGATCGGTTCGGGTGCGCGCGCCAGGCGGAGACCATTTCACCCACGGTAGGGGGTCGATCCGCGGTGTTCCCGCGATCGGATCCCGCGCCCTCCCGGTCGAAGCGTACGTTTCGACCGCGGTTCGGCGCACACGACCCACGCAGGAGGCGTGAACCCATGATCGTCGGTGTCGTCAAGGAGACGTTTCCGGGCGAACGACGCGTCGCACTCATTCCCGACGTCCTGCCCCCCCTCGGAAAGAAGGGGTTCGGGGTGGTCGTCGAGAGCGGCGCGGGAGCCCGAGCAGGATTCCCCGACCCGGCCTACGAGGCGAAGGGCGGCAAGGTCCTCGGCTCGCGGGCCGCGGTGTTCGAGGAGTCCGACATCCTCGTGCAGGTCCGC
>JAUXCH010000514.1 GCA_030618975.1 Planctomycetia bacterium | reverse complement strand
GCCCCCGGCGAGGGGCTCACCGTGCTACGCGCCGAAGCCCTCCCGCCCCCGGTCGAGACCCTCCTTGCCGCGACCGCACGGGCCGTGCTCGAAGCCGACGGTGCACCGCTGCGCCGGCAGCTCGCTCCGCTGCGCGAGGCCACGACCGCGCGCCTGCCCTTCGTACCGATCCCCTCCTCACCGCTCGAAACGGAAACGGCGCCGCCCCTCGAACGCCCGCGCGATCTGCGCTTCGACAACGGCCTGGGCGGGTTCACGCCCGACGGTCGGGCCTACGTGATCCATCTCGAGCCCGGACGCCGCACGCCGGCGCCGTGGACGAACGTGATCGCGAACCCGCGCTTCGGCTTCCTGGTCACCGAGAGCGGCGCCTCCACCACGTGGGCGCTGAACAGCGGCCTCCACCGGCTGAGCCCGTGGCCGAACGATCCTGTGACGGATCCGACGGGCGAGGTGCTCTACCTGCGCGACGAGGAGACCGGCGCGGTGTGGACGCCGACGCCTGCACCGGCGCCGAGTGAGGGCCCGTACCAGATCCGCCACGCCGCGGGCACGACGACCTTCCGCCACCACAGCCACGGCCTCGTACAGGAGCTCACCCTCTTCGCGGCGCGGGACGACCCCGTGAAGGTGATCCGGCTGCGCCTGCACAACACCTGGGCACGTCCCCGCCGCTTGACGGCGACCTACTACGTCGCCTGGGTGCTGGGCACGCGCCGCGAGGAAACCGCCGCGGGGTTGGTGCCGGAGTTCGACCCCGGAACGCAGAGCCTCCTCGTCCGCTCGCCGCTCGACCCGACGTTCGCCGAGCGGACGGCCTTCCTCGCTGCCGATCGCGACGTGCACGGCCTCACGACGGACCGCCGGGAGTTCCTCGGGCGGCTCGGTGACCCCGCGCGACCGGAAGACCTCGTACGGGTCGGGCCTTCGGGCCGCGTGGAGGCGGGATGCGACCCGTGCGGCGTCCTCCAGATCCACATCGAGGTGCCGCCGCGGGGCGAGACCACCTGCCACTTCGTGCTGGGCGAGGGCGAGGACCGCGAGACCGCCTGCGCGCTGGCGCGCCGTTGGCGGGATCCCCGGACGGTCCGCGAGGGCCTCGTGGCGGTCGAACGTTTCTGGGAGGAGACACTGGGCGCGGCGCAAGTCGAGACGCCGGACCCCGCCATGGACCTGCTGCTCAACCGCTGGCTGCCCTACCAGGCGCTCTCCTGCCGGCTCTGGGGCCGCACCGCGCTCTACCAGTCGAGCGGCGCGATCGGGTTCCGCGATCAACTCCAGGACACGCTCGCATTCCTGCCCACCCATCCGGAGCTCGCGCGCGCGCAGATCCTCCAAGCCGCCGCGCACCAGTTCACCGAGGGCGACGTACTGCACTGGTGGCATCCCCCCGGCGGCCACGGCGTACGCACGCGCTGCTCCGACGACCTGGTGTGGCTGCCCTACGTCACCGCGTGCTACGTCCAGGCGAGCGGCGACGACGCCGTCCTCGACGAGAGCGTGCCGTGGCTCGTCGCACCGCCCCTCGAAGAGGATGAGCAGGACCGCTACGGGCGCTACGACGAAGCCCCCCACCCGGCAACGCTCGAGGAGCACTGTCTCCGCGCGCTGGAGCGCGCGGCCCGTTTCGGGGAACACGGCCTGCCGCTCATCGGCGCGGGCGACTGGAACGACGGGCTGAATCGCGTCGGACGGAACGGCCAGGGGGAGAGCGTCTGGTTGGGGTGGTTCCTCGCCGCGACCTGCAAGGCCTTCGCCCCCCTGCTCGAGCGACGGGGCGACGCCGCACGGGCGCACGAACTTCGAGCAACGGCCCACGGTCTCATCGAGACGATCGACGCCCACGCGTGGGACGGCGGCTGGTACCGCCGCGCATGGTTCGACGACGGCACGCCGCTGGGAAGCAGCAGGAATGACGCCTGCCGGATCGACGCCATCGCGCAGGCCTGGGCCGTGCTCGCCGGCGGGGGTGATCCCGCTCGCGCGCGCCGGGCGATGGCAGCCGTCGAGGAGCACCTCGTCCGACCCGCCGAGTGCCTGGTCCTCCTGCTTTCACCGCCCTTCGGCGCGGAGGAGGCCGCGGCCGGGAGCCCCATGCCGGATCCGGGCTACATCGCGGCCTACCCGCCGGGCATCCGGGAGAACGGCGGCCAGTACACCCATGCCGCCGCCTGGGTCGGCCTCGCCTTCGCCGACCTGGCCACCGCCGAGGGCGACGCCTCATCGCGCAAGGAGGACGCCCCGTACGCGGAGCGGGCCGAAACGATCTTCCGCCTGCTCAATCCCATCTACCGGACCCTGGAGGCGGAGGGCCTCGAGCGGTACCGGGTCGAGCCCTACATCCTGGCCGCGGACATCGCCGGTCCTTCCCCCCACGTGGGCCGCGGCGGATGGACCTGGTACACCGGATCGGCGGCTTGGTGCCGCCGGCTCGGCCTCGAGGGGATCCTGGGCCTGAGGGTCGAAGGCGGGCGCTGCCGCCTCGTCCCCTGCATCCCCCGCGCGTGGAAGGGGTACCGGATCGACCTGCGCCGCGGTCGGACCACCTGGCGAATCCACGTCGAGAACCCCCGCGGGGTCTCCACCGGCGTCGCCACGCTCCTGCTGGACGGCAGCCCACAGCCGGAGCCGGCCTTTCCCCTGGAGGACGATGGCCACGTCCACGAGGTCCGCGCCGTCCTGGGCCCGCCGGCCCCGCCGGCAAACTCCGACACGGCGGCCTCCGGCGCGGCCACCCCCGCACGCGACTCGGCGGCCGGGCGTGCGGCGAGGTTGGACAGGTGATGTGGCGACGGGTGGCCACCAGCCTGCCACGTGCTGCGCGGTCGCGAAGGGGGGACCTCCGGCGAGTCCGCACCGTGCCCTTCACGCTGACCGGCGAGATCCAGGGCTGCGCAGGGCTTCTTCGGTCACGCGGAGGACGTCGCGCACCGCCTCGTCCTTCGAAGGGGTCTCGGCGGCGATCCCCGTCGGTAGTCACCTCAGACCGAAGGCGTGGATCAGGGGCTTGTCCTCGTCGGCTCGGCGCTCGACCACGTACAGGATGCCCCGCTCGGAATCGAACGCGGCGCCGCCGACCAGGTAGCGCTTCTGGCGCTCGTGGTCGAAGCCCGGATCGTAGAGGTGCTCGTCGACGTCCAGCACCGCGTACGGCTGCGGTTCCCAGCTCCTTCGCTCGCCCTTCGCCACCGCCGCCAGGTCCGCGGGATCGAAGAACAGGAACCTCGCCGCGATCCCCTCCGACCACCAGCCGCGCGCGTCGTACGGCCAGTCCGGCAGCGGCGGGATCGGATCGTCCGGATCCCCGCTCGTCGGGTACTCGACCCCGTTCGCGTATCCGTACCAGTTCCGCCCCGTCGCCTTCGTGCCCACCAGCACCACCGCGGCCTGCTCCCCCGCCGTCAACCACGCGCCGCCCGACCACTCGTCCGCCTCTCCGAATCCGTTCATGCGGTGCTCGTCGTGCACCCCGAGGTACGGGTTGCCCACCTCGTGCTCGCCGTAGAGCAGGAGCGGGGCCACGTCGGACACGGTGGCCCCGCGCGCCGGAGGAGCGCCCGTCGGCGGCCCGTACGCGAGCAGCGCCGGCCCCAGCCCGCCCCACCGTCCGTCGCGGAACCGGCCCGTGGCGAGCCGGCGTCCTCCGAGATGCGCTGCGGCAAAGGCGGCCGGGACCACGAACAGGTAGTCGTTCGTGACGTAGTTCGTGAACCCGTCGAGATGCCAGGGGCCCTGGGTGTCGGGCGCGGCCAGGTCCGGGCTCGCGCTGCCGTGCGTCGGCGGGCGCTCGTCCTCGAAGTGCTGACCCCAGCAGAAGTGCAGCCGCGCCGGCCTCTCGGCGCCCTCGGCCGGCAGGTACGCCAGACCCGCGCGCGGAATCTCGAGCGGGCCGAACCGGCCCCCGGTGACGTCTTGGAAGGGCTGGAGCGTCGCGGCCGTGGGCAGCTCCTCGACGTTCTTCGCGGCCGAGCGGACCGGCGTGGGGATGGCGATCTCCGAGACCTGCTGGTGGTGGTCGTGCCCCACGACGAAGAGCGAGCCGGGGTGCCCGTCCGCCGGTCCCTGCGGATCGCCGTCGGGACGGTACGTCATCGCGTAGCCCCCCCACTCCCAGCTCGAGCCCCCCGAGGGACCGGGCAGGCGGAAGGCGCCCAGGTGCGCGAGATCCGCAGGCGGGAGGCGCCCGGTGTCGCCGGGCCCCGGGTCTCCGCCGCCGCCTCCCCCGCCTGCCGGGGGGGCCTCCGGCTGCCCTTCCGGGGCGCCGTCGGCCGAGCCGCAGGCGACGAGGAGCAGGATGGCGAAGAAGGGGAGCAGGACGTGGCGGCGCATGGCGTCCTCCGAAGCGGGCGGTCTTACCCCTTGCACGGGGTGCCAGGCACCCCGCAAGGGACAACGCCCATTCCCCCCCCTGACTG
>JAUXCH010000023.1 GCA_030618975.1 Planctomycetia bacterium | reverse complement strand
CATGCGGGCCACCGTCTGCTCGTGGTCCGCCAGGGCCCGGTGGTAGGCCAGTTGGAAGTTGAGCCACACGCTCTGGGCCTCCAGCAGCCGGCCGAACGTGTCCCGCCCCGTGTCGCGCCACTGTTCGGCGATCTCCATGGCGCTCTTCGCCTGCGGGATGAGAGAGTCCTTGTAGAGCCGGACGAGACGATCGGCGTTCTGGATCCGGAAGTACACCTTGTTGATGCGCGCCATGAGGGTGTCGATCTGCGCGCGGCGGTCGAGACACGCGGCTCGCTTCAGGTACTCGGCCTCCGCGATGCGGGCCCGGTTCTTCTCTCCCCAGATGGGCAACGTGACGCCGAGGGTGACACCGACGGCATCCTCCCCGCTCAGCGGTCCGCCCAGGCCCGATTCGCCGACCATCCAGTACTTGACCCCGAGGGTGAAATCGGGCACGCGGCTCAGCTTCGCGAGCCTCCGAGCCTGGCTCGCGGCGGAGATCTTGTGCAGGGCGGCTTCCAGCTCCTGTCTGCGCGACAGTGCGAGCTGATAGAGTTGCTGGCGTTCGGCGCGGAGAGGCCGGTAGGCCAGGCCTTCGGGCGCGGGGAGAGACGCTTCGGGCGGACGGCTGAGCAGCTCGTTCACGTGCGCTTCCTCCGTCCGCTCGAGCTCCTCCAACGTGATGAGGTCGTAGGACAGCTGCGCCAGCTGGGACTGCGCCTTGAGCGTGTCGAAGAGGGTGACGGGATCCGGCTCTTCTCCGTCCGCGCCTGCGTAGAGGGCGGCTGACTTCTCGGCGAGCTGACCGGCAATGCCCTGGTTCTGCTTCACGATCCGGATCGCCTGATGCAGGTAACGAAGCTCGGCGTACGCGACCTTGACCTCGGCCACGACGTCGCGAAGCGCGATCTCGTAGTCGAGACGGCTGACGCGCGCCCTCTCCGTCGCGACCGCCCCCGCGGCGCTCAACTTGCCCGGATACGGGATCTTCTGCACCAGCTGGACGTCCCGGTCGATGGGCCCGGCACGCGTCTCGATGGGCTCCACCATCTCCGTGTAGGTGAGGAGCGGGTCCGGAAGAGCGCGGGCCTGGGCCGGGCGGTGCGTCGCGGCCCGCCATCGGTTGCGCGCCGCCGCCAGGCGCGGGTTGCGCTGCGCGGCGATCTCGATCGCGCGTCGGAGACCGAATCCGGTCGCGGCGGTCTCTCGGACGACGGGGGCGGAGACCGCGTGCCGAACGACGGGCACGCCAGGAACGACGCGGGGGACGCACGGGTCGCCCTGTCTCGTTCCTGTCGGACGGGCCGCCGCGACCACCGACGTCGTCTCCTCGTGGATGCGCGCGGTGCGACATCCGGTCAGAGCGAAGAGCAGGGCGATCAAGGGAACGAAGAGTCCACGCCGGCGCCGGGAGGTGTGGGTCATGATGCCTCGTGCGTTTGGAGGGGAAGTCGGGAGGACTGTACCAAGTGCGCTCCGGCGAAGCACCTGGCATGGGCGCTCGTCTCCGCTCCGTTCGATCGGGCAGCGCGCGAGAAGCTGCAGGTCACGGCGTCCTCTCGTTCCCCGTTCCACGACCCGCGAACGACGTCGGGGTGGGTCTCGCCTCGCGCCGGACGCGTCGTTCCTCGATGGCCGAGTAGGCCATCGGAACCACGAACCACGTGATCGACGCGACGATCATGCCCCCGACGGAAGGCACGGCCATCGGCCCCATCACGTCGCTTCCGCGCCCGCTCGAGAGGAAGATAGGAGCCAGGGCGAGGACCGTCGTGACGCTCGTCATGAGCGCCGGCCGGATGCGCTTGCGGCCGGCCTCGAGCACGGCGGCACGAACCTCGTCGACCGTGCGCGGGTTGCGGCGCGCGATCACCTGCTGAATGTAGGTCCCGATCACGATGCCGTCGTCCGCCGCGATGCCGAACACGGCGATGAACCCGACCCAGACCGCCACCGTCAGGTAGGCGCCGTAGAAGTACAGCATGATGAAGCCGCCCGACATCGCCACGGGAATGCCGAGGAAGACGATCAACGAAGGGCCGATGCGGCCGAAGTGCAGGAAATGGAGCAGCAGGTTCACCAACAGACAGAGGGGAATCAGGAGGGCCAGGCGCTTGGCGGCGCGGACCTGGTTCTGGTAGCGGCCCCGCCAGTCCCAGTACACGCCGGCCGGGATCTCGAGCTCACCGCGTGCGATCTTCTCCTTCAGGATCCGGTCGGCATCCTCGACGAGACTGACCTCGTCCCGCCCCTGGGCGTTGAACATGACGTAGCCGACCAACTGACCGCCCTCGCCGCGAATGGCGGCGGGGCCCACGACCATCTCGATGTTCGCCACCTCCGAGAGCGGCACGTAGGCGTCATTCCCGATGGGCACCGGCGTCGCGCGGATCGCCTCGATGCGGTCCCGCTCGGCGCGCGCGTAGCGGACCCGGATGGGGTAGCGCTCCCGGCCCTCCACGCTGAGGGTCTGCGGCATCCCGCCCAAGGCCACCTCGATCACGCGCTGCACGTCCTCGACCCGCAGGCCGTACCGGGACAAGCGCACCCGGTCGGGGTGCACCTCCAGGTAGGGCTTGCCGTGCAACCGAAGCGCCGTGACGTCCGCCGCCCCCGGCACCTCGCGCATCGCCTGCTCGAAGGCCAGGGTCGCCTCCTCGATGATCTCGGGTGTCGCGCCGAAGATGCGCTGCCCGATCGTGGCCCGGATGCCGGACTGGAGCATCACGATGCGGGTCTCGATGGGTTGAAGCCACGAAGGGGCCACCCCGGGCATGTTCGTCTTCCGCCGCAGCTCGGCGATGAGCTTCTCGCGCGTCATGCCCGGACGCCACAGGTGCCGTGGTTTGAGGACGAGGATGGTCTCGACCATGCCCACGGGTGCGGGGTCGAGCGCCGTCTCGGCGCGCCCCGCCTTGCCCACGACGCGGACGATCTCGGGCACCTCCAGCATGCCGCGGTTCTGCGCGATCATGACGTCGATCGATTGATTGAGCGAGCCGTGCGGGAGGATGCTGGGCATGAAGAGCAGGCCGCCCTCGTCGAGCGGCGGCATGAACTCCCGTCCGATGCCCGGGAACTTCTCCTCCACGGCCGCCAGAGGGCGGATCCGGCTCGCGTCGATGCCCAGGCCGTCCAGGGCGGCGTGCAGCGGGGAGAGCACGGCCGCGGCACCCAACCAGATCGTCAACCCCCACAGGACCGAGAGGATGGGAAGAACACTGAAGAGCACCTTGTGACGCAGCACCCAGCGCAGGACCGGGGTGTAGGCGGCGACGACGCCGCGGGCGATCGGGTTGGACTCGATCGGGGTCAGGGGCTCGACCAGCGCCTTGTAGACCAGGCCGCCCAGCCCCAGAGCGGCCACGACGCCCAGCAACCACGGCTGGATCCGCAGGATGTCGGAAACCAGGGAGTCGGGCGACACCGTCGCGCTCGCAGCCCAGAGGTAGACCCATGCGCCCGCGATCCCCCCGAGGAATCCCGCAAACGGGGCCGCGGCACGCCGGCGAATGCGCCCCGGACGCAGGAAGAAGTGCGCCAACGCCGGAACGAGCGTGATCGAGACGATCAGGGCAGTGACCAGCGCGAAGGACTTGGTCCACGCCAGCGGCCGGAAGAGCTTGCCTTCCTGGTCCGTCAGCATGAAGACCGGGAAGAAGCTGACGACCGTGGTGGTGATGGCCGTGAAGACGGCGCCGGCGACCTCGGTCGTCGCCTCGTGGATCGCCTTCCGTCGGCTCTTCTCGGGCGGCCGTTCCGTGAGATGCCGGTGGATGTTCTCCGTGATGACGATGCCCATGTCGACCATCGTGCCGATGGCGATCGCGATCCCGGCCAGGCTCATGATGTTGGCGTCGATCCCGAAGACGCGCATCGCGACGAAGGAGAGCATGACCGCCGTGGGCAGCGTGATCGCGACGAGGAGGCTCGAGCGTACGTGCAGCAGGAAGAGGAGGATCACGATGACGGTGATCATGACCTCGAACTGGAGCGTCTCGACGAGGGTCGCCTGCGTCTCCTGCACCAGCTGCGTGCGGTCGTAGAACGGCCTGAGCACCACACCCTCGGGCAGACTGGGCCGCAGGCGTTCGATGGCTTCCTTGACGCGCTCGATCACGTCGAGGGGATTGCCCCCGTAGCGCATCGTGACCACGCCCCCGACCACCTCACCGCGATCGTCGGCCAGCGCACCGCGCCGAAACGCGGGCCCGAGGGTCACCGTAGCCAGATCCCGGACGCGGATCGGCACGTGCTCGCGCTCGACGACGACGGTCTCTTCGAGGTCGGCCAGCGTCTGCACGAAGCCGACGCCGCGCAGGACGTACTCGATGCCCTGCTCCTCGACGACCTTGGCGCCGACGTCGAGGTTGGCCATCTTGACGGCCATCGCCAGCTGCTGCAGGCTCACGCCGTGGGCACGCAGGCGGTGGGAATCCGCGTCGACCTGGTATTCCTGGACGAACCCGCCGACGGAGGCGACCTCCGCGACGCCCGGCACGATCTGCAGGGCGTAGCGCACGGTCCAGTCCTGCAGCGTACGCAATCCGCCCAGATCGACGTTGCCGTCCGTGGACTCGAGCGTGTACCAGAAGATCTGCCCCAGGCTGGTCGCATCGGGACCCAGCCCGGATACGACCCCCTCGGGCAGGTCGCGCTGGGCCACGTTGAGTCGTTCGAGCACGCGGCTGCGCGCCCAGTAGATGTCGGTCCCGTCCTCGAAGACGACGTAGATCTGGCTGAACCCGAAGCCCGAGATGGAGCGGATGTCGGAAACGGCCGGGATGCCCTGGAGCGACACGGCCAGGGGGTAGGTGACCTGGTCTTCGACGTCCTTCGGGCTGCGGCCGGGCCACGGCGTGTAGACGACGACCTGGTTCTCGCTGATGTCGGGGATCGCGTCGACGGGCACGTCCTGGTAGGCACGGAAGCCGTAGATCGCGAGCCCCACGACCAGGAGGATCACCAGGACCCGGTTCGTCAGGATCTTCCGGAAGAACGCCCCCAGGAGGCCGCCGCCCTGGAGGTCGTTCCCGGTGGGATCGTCGAGGTCCGGCTCCCGGGGGCGGAGCCAGCGTTCGAGGAAGTGCGTCGCCATCGCCCCGCTCTCCTAGTGACCGGCGTGCGGATCGACGGGGGTTCCCCCGGCGGCTTCGGGAATCATGAGGCTCGGTCGTCCCGTCAACTGCAGCTGGCTGTCGATGAGGAACTGCCCGCGCGTGACCACGTCCTCGGCCTCTCGCAGGCCCGAGAGGACGACGAGGTCCTCCCCGACCCGGAACCCGGTCTCGACTTCGCGCGGCTGGTAGATCGCGGGCCAGCGCTCCTCACCGTCCTTCAGGGGACCGGGCCCCTGGCTCATGACGTAGGCGAGCTTTCGATCCCCCCCATCGAGGATGGCGGAACGGGGCACCAGGAGAACCGTGCCGGGCTTCGTTTCCGAGCCCGGCACGTGGACGCGTCCTTCGGAGGTCAGTTCCACGAGGACGTGGGCATCCACGAACGCGCCGGGCTTGAGGAGGCCCTGCTCGTTGGCGAGGTCGACCCGCACGCGGAGCACGCGACGGCGCTCGTCGAGCACCGGGTCCACGAAGGAGACGACGCCCCGGAAGACCTCTCCGGGCAGGCTGGGAACCTCGACCTCGACCTCCTGGCCGCGGAAGACCGACCCGGCGTCCTGCTCGAATACGTCGAGCATCGCCCAGACGGTGCCGAGGTCCACCACGGTGAAGAGCACGTCGCCCGTCTTCACGAACTCCCCGGTCGTGACCCACTTCTTCAGCACGGTGCCGCCCACGTGGGCGAGGATGTCGAGGTGGTCGTGCGCCACGCCTTCCCTCTCGATCGCATTCACGGTCGCGGGCGACATGCCCAGCAGGATCAGCCGTCGTCGCGACGCGACGTACACGCTTTCCGCAAGGCGCAGCCGCTCACTGGCCCGCGTCTGACCGTTCGAGACCTCTGCGCGCGCCTCGTTCCGCCTCCGCAAGGCCGAGATCAGCTCCTCCTGGGCGGAGACGAGCTCCGGAGCGTAGATCTCCGCGATCTTCTGGCCCTTCTCGACCGTAACGCCGGTGAAGTCGACGTAGAGCGTGTCCAGCCGGCCGCTGACCCAGGCGGTGATCCGACCTTCCCGACGCTCGTCGGGCCGGATCTTGCCGAGGGCCCGGACGCGGTGGACCGCAGGGCGACGTTCGATCAGCGTCGTGCGGACACCGACCATGTACCGCTCGCGCGCGTTCAGCGCGACCTTCGAGCCCTGGTCCTGCACGGGCTCCATGTCCATGCCGCAGACCGGGCACTCGCCCGGCTGATCCGCCATGGTGCAAAACATCGGACAGGCGTAGCGCCGTCCCGCATCGGCGGCTCCCTGCTCCCGGGCGGGCGGCGGGCGAAACAGCCAGCCCTCGGGGATCACGAACAGGAGCAAGGCACCTGCGAGCAGGCCGGCCGCCAGGACGACGGGCGGGCTACGGAGAGACACGCGCTTCATTCCGCCTCCTTCGCGGCCAGCTCGGCGTCGACCTTCTTCAGGTACTTCTCGGGGTCCGCCATGAACTCCGCGTCGCACCCGGGGCAGCAGAAGCCGATCCGCCGCCCCTCGTAGTCGACGTAGACCTCGGGATCGACGGGGTTGCCCATCACCGGACAGATCGCGTTCTCGGGGGGGCGATCGGCGTCGTCCGCCGCCGACGACGACGTCGTCTTCGTCTCTCGCGAGGCCAGCTCGGCATCGACCTTCTTCAGGTACTTCTCGGGGTCCGCCATGAACTCCGCGTCGCACCCCGGGCAGCAGAAGCCGATCCGCCGCCCTTCGTAGTCCACGTAGACCTCGGGATCGACGGGGTTGCCCATCACCGGACAGATCGCGTTCTCGGGGGCGCGCTCGTCGTCCGCCGACAGCACGCCTTCCGCCACGACCACACCGTCCGGGTCTCGCAGCTTGACCTCGAGCGTGCCGTCGTCGCGGGGGTGGAGGTGCGCCGTGAAGGAGCTCGCACTGCCCGCGATGCGGGCCGGGAAGTCCCCCATCGGCGCGTGGCCGCCGGGCACCACCTCGTGGCTCGCCCCACCCGACATCTCCATGACCGCGCCGACGACGGTTCCGGCATCGTCGAGGCGCACGACCAGCGTCGACGGCGCCGCGGGAGGCGATGCGGGCTGCACGTCCGCGCCGTTCTCGTGCGTCTCGTGCGCAGGTTCCGCGGGTTTCGTGGGTTTCGTATGTCCCACGTGCCCGTCATGCTCCTCCTCGGCGAAAGCCGCCGACTCTGCGGCGACGCTCTCGCCCAGGGACGCGGCACGGATGCCGAAGACGAGGACGGCTCCCGTCAGGAGCCCGAGCACGAACAGGGTTGAAGTCTTCATCGTTTCTCTCCCGGTCTGAATTCACCGTACGGCTGGGTGTGCCGACAGTTTCCGCTGTACGCCCACGGCCCATGGACTGCCCCATGACGTCTCGCCGCGTGAGGCGGTCGGCGCCAACGTGATGTGGGGTGGCGCGATCGCGCGCCGAGAGGGCGGAGGCTAGAGCCGGAAGACCGCCAGGCCTTCTTCCGAGAGCCGCCACGGGGCGCCGTCCGGTGGCGCGGCGCCTCCGCGCACGAGCGCCGGGGCCTCTCCGTCGAGGTCGAGGGCCGGCCGCCGACTCGTGGGGACGGCGACGAGCGAGGGCGGTGCAAACGTCACGGCGGAAGAGGCTTCGACGGCCGGCGGGGCAGGCTTGCAGCAGAACTCGCAGCCGTCATCCCCGGGTTCATCCCCGGGTACATCGCCGTCTTCGCCCGGGTTCCGGGCGAGCGTCTCGTTCGTACCGCAACGGCACGTCGCGCACGGGCTCCCCTTCGCGGCCGACGTCGCGTCGGACGTGGGGCCCCCACCACTCCCGCAGTCGCAGGGTCGGAGGAGGCTGCCCGTGAGCACGCCTAGGAGGGCGAGCGACACGGTGAGGATGGCGAGGTGACTCTTCATCGGAACCTGGAGAGTACCCTATCGGATGGGTAAGCATGGTCGACGCGCCAGGACGCCCCGGAACAGGCGGCCGCCAGGCGCCCCTACCATCGGCCTGCTCTCGGTCACCGACGCCTCGCCGACCGGGGCGATCACCACCTCGACCCGGATGACCGTCCAGACGCCACCCGCGTCGAGTTCGAGGAGGAAGACCACGCGAATCACGGTGGACTTCGTCAGCCGGAACACGCTCCTGTGCCCCCTTGGGTGGGCGAGCGCTGTCTCGTCGCTGGCCATTGCGGTCCCGGGCACGCCGGCTGGCCGAGACGATCGCGGAGCACCTGCCGCTACGCAGGTCGGGCCGGGCCGTCGGGCTTGATTGCCGGGTGCCGGGCGCGAGCGGGATGCGCCCGGGCGGGCCGGAGCCTGCTAGGCTGTGAGTAGCGACGTGCTCGGCACCCCCAGCGCCCGCGGAGTGAGGAGGGGCCGTGAAAACATCCCCGATCGCAATCGCCCTGACGGTCACGCTCGTGATCGCGGCCATCGGGCCGGTGGGCGCCAAGGAGCGAGCGGGGGTGGATGCGCTGCTCGTCGAGGCGGCTGAGCTCACGGGTCAGGACAAGATCCTCGACGCCGCCCGCACCTATGGAAAGGCGGCTCGGCTCGCCCAGCGCCACGAGGACCTGGAAGAGGAGGCTCGCGCCGGCCGGGCGCTCGGCCGGTTCCTGAGTGAAGTGAGACCCCCGCATTCCTGGTCCGAGGCGATGTCCGCCGTCATCCAGGCTCTCGATGCGAGGCACGCGGGAGCCTACGTCTCCGCCCACGCGCTCGCCCGAGAGGTTCTCCTGCGCTCCAGCCGGACGGGGGATCGCACCGGCGTGCCCGTCGCAGCCGAGGCGCTGTCGGAGTTCGCCAAAGGAAAGCGGCGAGGGAAGGCCGCGCAGGCGCTCGCGGCCTACGGCGATGGACTGCTGCTCCTGGACACGGAGGGGGCCGACGACGAGCGCAGGGCGAAGGTAGCGGCTGCGCTCGAGGGCGCGCTCGCGGCGTGCGTCGAAGAGCGCTGGACCGAGACGGCCTGCATGGTCGGAACGGAGCTGGCCGTGCTCCGGCTGGCCACGGGAGATGCCACTGGGGCACGGGACGCGCTGGCACGAGCCGCGGAGGCCGTCGAGGATGCGGGCGGGTATCCCGACTCCCAGGTTCTGATTCTGTGGTCGAACGCCGTTCGCGCACGACTCGCAGACGCACCGGAGGATGTGCTGGCGCCGCATCTCGAAGCCCTGAAACCGCTGCACGGTGGACGCTCGGAACCCGGCGGGGCGGGCAGAAACGCCGGCTCGGACCCGTGCCGACTCGGGCGGCTGTGGAAGCGATTCGGCGCCCGGAAGACGCTCGTCACCGTCGCGCGCGGCGGTTCCGATCACGTCGTGCGACTCGGGTACGTGCGAGGGCATGAGGTCGAACGATCCTTTCGAACCGGCCACCGGTATCTCGTCGTGGATGGGATCATCCTGGGCTTCCACGGCCATGCCGTCACGCTGGAGAGGATCGACCTCAGCGTCGTCCCCGGTGCATCCAGTGGAGGCCCGTGCCGCACCGGGCTGTGTGCCTGGTACCTGCTCGCCGACGGCGAGACCTGGTCGCTGCGCAAGGACGGTGAGGTCAGGATCCAGGCGAGGTAGTCGCGCCTGCCCGAAGGGCAGGCAGGACGGAAGCCGTGCGACAACTACGCTGACACAGGGGGGGGGAAGGCGTCGCACAGCCGCGTCCGTTTCGAACCCAGAGCGGGACGATGGCAACTCGATCCCAAGTAAACGACCCTCGCCTTGGGGCGGGGCCTCTCCCTCTCGATGCTGGACTCGGCCTCGCGGTGGGTGACGTGAACGTCATGACGCGTCGCGGGCGCCACACGACGACCGCGGCGGTCTGGATCCCGTTTGGCGACGACGGCGTCGGCGTGGACACCGCAGGCATCCGGGAGTTCGGTCTCTTCGGCATCCCGCATCGCAACGTCCCCTGGCTGTTTCGGGACTTGGCGAAGGCGGCGGTGTACGGGCGATCCATGGGGTCGCCCCTCCGTTCCCACGAGAGATGCCGTACACGCGGCCGGGTTCCCTGATCGCACATCCGAGGCCGCCGAAGGGGGGAGCGATCCCTTGCCACGCGCGTAGGATTGCCGGCATGCTCGGTGCCATGACGCGGAGGACACGGAGAGACGAATGACCTCGTCGACGGACCACTCTCACGAGACGCGACTCAAGGACGTTGCACAGATCGTCATCGGAGCCGGTGCTCTCGCGCTACCGGTCTCGATGAGCGAGGATACGTGGGACATCGCGAAAGCCTTGCCGCCTGGAAACATCATCGCAATCGCGGGCGCGTCGGTCCTGATCATCTCGGGCTTCGTCTACACGGCGTACTTCCGCGGCCACTTCCGGAAGCACTGGCCGCAGTTCATCTTGCGCGTGCTGAGCATCTACGGGCTGACGGCGATTGTGTCTTCGGCCACCCTCATCGCGGTAAATCAGGGCAACTGGATCACCGATCCGGTTCTCGCCCTGAGTCAGACTGTGCTCGTCGCGCTTCCGGCTTCGTTCGCCGCCACGATCGTCGACAACCTGAGTTGACCTTCTCGCTCGGTACTCGCCGAGCATGCAGAGTCACACGGCTCGATAGGGATTTCATCCCCCCTCCGTGGGAATCGCCTCTCGCACACGCCGTCAGCCCTCCTTCTCGCGCTCCCCGTCCCCGCGCGGGCAGGCGTGAGGACCTTCAAGGGGCAGCGGAACTGCGCGCTCGGCCTGTCGCGCGCTCCCACGGGAACCCGCTGCTTCCGTGTGCTCGTTATCGAACAGAAGTGGTCCGTCCCCCCGCAGATTGCCCCCGGCGACGCGAACTCGAGGTTCGGCGGCCGTCCTTCACGTCTTCTTCGCTGTGTTTCGCCCGCTCCAACCCGACCTCGCACGCCTTCGCGTCCCCCACGGTTGCGACAAGGCGCGGCTGCTCGACAAGCGTCAGCCGCTCGCTGCCTTCCGCGCGCCCCTGCGCTCCCGCGCTCCGCGGTCGCGGGCGCGTGCGACGAGGATCTCGCCGGGCTCGGGCTCGAAGCCGTCCACGTCCTCTCCGCCCAGCCGGTGTCCCGCATAGGCCACGACCGCGCGCGTGGCGTCGAATGGGCAGGTGGGGAAGGCCTGCGCCAGGAGCTTCGCGTCTCCGGGTTCCCCCCCGGCAGCCAGGAGCAGGGCACACTCTTCGCGGATCCAGGGCATACGTTCCGGGTCCGCCACCCATGCGCGGGCCAGGGCCAGGACGCCGTCGGTGACGAGGCCGCGCGTTCGAAGCGTCTTGAGCGCCAGGTAGGTGGGGTATCCGAACGTGGGCTCGTCCCGCCCGAGCGCCTCGAGCACGCGGCAGGCGGCGTCCGGCGAGAGGCGGCCGCGCTCGAGGTACTTGCGGAGCAGGCTCACGTCGCGCGGCCAGCTTCGGAAAGCGTCCGCCAGGCGGGCCACGGCACGGTTCCCACCGGATCTCTCCAGCTTTGCAAGGCGCCAGTGCATCGCGAGCCGCCGCGCGATCCGTCGGAGGTTGGCCTCGTTCCCCATGTGCACGCGCCTGTCGTCCGCGGGAAGGACCGCCACCTTGCTGACGTTCAAGGTCAGGCCCTGCTGGTGAAGCAGGTGCCAGAGGACCGTGAGCGCGCGGCGCGCCTCCTCCCGGTCGCGGCAGTGGAGGCAGTACTCGTCCACGGCATGCGTGTGTCGTATGCCGGCGCCGTGGAGCCCGCGATCCACGGGCTCCAACGAGAGGCGCGACAGGACGAAGCTTCCGGAGCAGCCCGTGGGGACGCCGAGCAGGCCGCTCGGGCTCCAGGCCCGAAGCGCTGCGCCGATCCCCCGCACGATGCCGGGTGCGCATCCGATTTCCTCGAGACGGCGCACGATCGGGTCGATCGCTACGCGGTCGAAGAACGACGCGATGTCGGCGAGCACCACGTACTTCGCGTCCGCAGGAACAGGCAGATCCCGCCTCCCGGCCGCGGGATCGTTCGGCACGACCCACATCCGCGACCACCCCTCCTCGCCGGGCGCGTCCGTCAGGGCGTGCAGGTCGACGTGCGTCTGCTGCTCGTGCAGCGTCCTCCGCAGGGTCGGCGCGACGGCCGTTACCAGAGCCGCGAAGACCACCTCGTCGAGGAGCGAGACCACGACGAACGGGCGCAGCAGCCCGCTCTTCCGGGGCTTGGCGCAGATCTTCGCCGGTCCGGCGCGCCAGCCGGATGCCAGGCGCCCGCGCAGGGCGGCGAGCCATTCCTCTGGGTCTTCGTCAACGAGCTCGACCGCCAGATCGCGTTGCACCGGGGCGACCTTCGGTTGATCCGCCTTGACGCGGCGCCAAGCGAGGGGGAGGTTCAGCGAGCGGAGCTCGGGTTCGCTCAGGCCGACCGTCTCGGATGATCCACGCATGGACAGGAGACTCGACACTCGGTTCGACGCCGCCTCCTCGACACTGCCGAAGGCCTGCTCTCGCCTTCTCACCGTGAGGGATCATAGCGGTACCCCCCCCCCACAGGTGACAACCGCGCCCACGCACTGCGCAACGGTCGGGCGTGGTGCGGAGCTGCGCACCACGACCTTCTGCACCTTCCGTTCGAGTTGTCGACGCCCGCATGCTACGGCCGCTGCGCCTTGCGATCTTCCCCTCAGCCCCGGCGGCGGCACCATGCAGGCATGAGCACCGAGCACCGGCAGCGGACCTACGACCACCGTCTCGTCCAGCTCGTCCAAGAGACGGGAAACGCGACCATCGCGACCGGCATCGGGGTTCCGCGCTCCACCGTGGCCGGCTGGCTGAGACGTGTTCCCCAGGTCATCACCACGGCCCCCGGCATGGACGCCTCCGAGATCGCACTTCGAGTGCGTGTAGCGAAGCGGGAGAAGCGCGTGGCCCGCCTGTCGGCCGTACTGCACATCTTCTTCGTGCTGTTTCGCCCGCTCCAACCCGACCTCACCCACCTTCGTGTCCCCCAAGGCTGCGACAAGGCACGATTGCTCCGGGCCATCGATCGCTCGCGCCATGTCCTGGGCCTGCGTCGCATCTTGAGAATCATCCGCCTCTCGCCCTCCCGCCTCAGCGCATGGCGGCGCGCCGCCCTGGCCTGCGTACTCGAAGATCGATCGGCGTGCCCGCGATTCTCGCCGCACGAGCTCACGGCGGAGGAAGTCTCCGAGATCCGCGCAATGGTGACCTCGCCGGACTTCCGCCCCGTCCCAACCGGAAGGCTCGCCATCTTGGCCCGGCGCATCGGTCGCGTCCTCGCGTCCCTTTTCCACGTGGTATCGACTCGTCCACGAGCGCGGCTGGCACAACCGTCCGGGGCACTACCTGCTCACATGACCCCATCGGCAGCCCGGCGGTGCTCCATGCGCCCGCCGGGCCGGTCACCCGCTGCTGAAAACCGGGCAGCCGGGTTGCTGCTCAGTCCACAGGCTCGAGAGGAACGCGGCGCCGCCTCCCGCACGGCCCGTGGGCCGTCGCGCGCGGGGAGGCGGCGCCGGATCGACCGGCGTCAACCGCAGCTGGAACATCCTCCTCCGCCCCCACCGGGGTTGGCGCCGCCCTGGCAGGCGGACGGACCTGCGACCATCAGGGCCATCACCAGTGCGATCCAGATGATTCTCTTCATACGAAGTCCCTCCCTCTCGAATGGACGGCGCGGCACGAACCATCCGCGGCGCGCCCGGACGGGGGGAGGCTTCGCAAGAGGCGGGCCACGAATCCCCGAGCCGCGCCTCAGCGTCCGATCGGCTCGGCAGCGCAGGTCGCACAGGAGGTCCCCAGGTCGGGCCCCCGGGTCCCACCCGCACCTTCGGCGCGGGCGCCGTCGCGCGGTGCCGAGCCGTGCCGGCCGCGAAGCAGGCGCAGCGCGTTGAAGATCACGAGGAGCGAGGTGCCCATGTCGGCCGTGATCGCCATCCAGAGCGTCGCGTACCCGGCGAGGACGAAGCCCAGGACGAGGAGTTTCGTTCCCAGGGCCAGGACGATGTTCTCGCGAACGATCGCCAGGGTGCGCCGGGAGTGGGCGACGAGCCAGGGGATCTTCGTCAGATCGTCGCTCATCAGGGCCACGTCCGCGGCTTCGATGGCCGCGTCGCTGCCCATCGCGCCCATCGCAATGCTCAGGTCCGATGCGGCCATGGCGGGCGCGTCGTTGACACCGTCGCCGACCATGGCCACGGCCCCCACGTCCCTTCTCAGCTCCTCGATCGCGCGGACCTTCTCCTCCGGGAGCAGGGAGGCCTCGTAGGCGTCCACGCCGGCGTCGGCCGCGATGCGCGACGCGGTTCCCTCGTGATCTCCGGTGAGCATGACGACGCGCCCGATGCCCTGCTCGCGCAGGGCCCGGACGACGGCGGGCGCCTCGGGGCGCAACGCGTCCGACACGGCGACGAGCCCACAGACGTGATCCTCGCGACCCAGCGCGATCACGGAGTGGCCGCCGGCCTCGAGGGCGCTCATGGCCGCGTGGTCGTCCGCGCTGCCCGCGCCCCGCTCCTCCATCAGCCGTTGGCTCCCGATCCAGTACAACCTGCCTCCGACCGTGCCCTCGGCCCCCATGCCCCGGATCTCCCGGAACCCGACGACCGCCTCCGGTTCCACGCCGCGCTCCGCTGCGTACTCGACGACCGCGCGCGCCAACGGGTGAACACTCGAGGCCTCCAGCGCGGCGGCGGAGGCGAGGACCTGCGCCTCGGTGTGATCCCCTCGCGCCTGGATCGTCTGCACGCGGGGGCGTCCCACGGTAAGCGTTCCCGTCTTGACCCTCGCGATCGCGCGCAGGCGTGCGGGCATCTCGAGGTACACGCCTCCCTTGATCAGAACGCCGGACCGCGCCGCCGCCGCCAGTCCGGCCACGATGCTCACGGGGGTGGAGATCACGAGCGCGCAGGGGCAGGCGATGACCAGGACGACCAGGGCGTTGTAGGCCCAGTCCGCCCATCCCGCACCCAGGACGAGAGGCGGGAGGACGGCCACGAGAGCCGCGACGAGCATCATGAGAGGGGTGTAGACGCGCGCGAACCGCTCCACCCAGCGCTCGACGACGGCACGACGCGACTGGGCCTCCTCCACCATGTGGATGATCCGAGCGAGCGTCGTGTCGGCGGCTGCCCTCGTGGTCTCCACCTCGACGGCTCCCTCCTGGTTGATCGTCCCCGCGAACACCTCGTCGCCGACGTCCTTCGCGACCGGCAGGGACTCTCCCGTGATCGGCGCCTGATCGACACTCGTCGCCCCGCGCACGAGGACGCCGTCGAGAGGGAAGCGCTCGCCGGGCCGCACGCGGACGGTGCTCCCGACGGGAACGTCGTCGATGTCGAGGTCGCGGGATCCGCCCTCCTCGTCGAGGACGCGGGCTCGTGCCGGTGCCAGATCCAGCAGACGCTCGATGGCGTGCCGGGCGCGGTTGACGGACCAGGACTCGAGGAGCAGGGCGAAGGAGAACAGGAAGCTCACCGCCGCGGCCTCGAACCACTCGCCCAGGACGATCGCGCCCACGACGGCCACGATCATCAGCAGGTTCATGTCCGGGCGCAGACGCCTCAGCGCGATCAACGCCTTCGGAAGGAAGAACCAGGCTCCGGCGAGGCAGGCGCCGGCGTAGAGGAGGACGACCGCGACCGGAAAGCGGTGTCCTTCCCCGCCCACGAACGCATCCTGGATGCCGTGCACAGCGGCGTGGACGCCAAACCCCAGCAGCAGGAGCAGACCGCTGAGGGCGCAGAGGAGCGCCCGCCCACGACGCGCCAGGAACCCCGGACGCTCCTCCGCATCGTGTTCCTGTGTCGCACGCATCCCCGTGGTACGCACGAGGCGCTGGATCTCGGCCGGGCTGATCGCGCCGCCCTCCGGCACCTCGACGCGAAGCCTGCGCCGCAGCAGGTCGAAGGAGAGGCTCTCCTCCCCCACGACGGGACCGAGAGCGCGGCGCAGCGCGCCGACCTCCTCGGCGCAGTCCATGTCCGGGATCGTGAAGACGTGCGTGGTCACGGAATCTCCGGCTCGTGCGCCACACGCCTCCGCGCCTTCTCGCCCTCGAGCGCGAAGAGGCTTCTGAGGATGGGATGGCGCAGGCGCGGCACGGCGGGCGGAACGTACGGTGGGTGTCGGCTTCGTCAAGGTCCCGGGGGCTCATTTGCACGGGGAGAAGGGGCGGCCACGGTCCAGTGGCTGCGCGATGGGCTGGGCATCGTCACGGACGCCTCCGAGATCGAGGCCCTGGCCTCGAGCGTCGAAGACGCTGGGGGCGTGGCCTTCGTGCCGGCCCTTGCCGGACTGGGGGCGCCGCACTGGGATCCCCATGCGCGGGGTCTCCTGATCGGGCTGACGCCGGGTACGACGCGCGGGCACATCGCGCGGGCAGCGCTCGAGGCGATCTCCCTCCAGGTGAGCGACGTGGCCCGGGCCATGTGCAAGGACGCCGGGTTTCCGCTCGAGGAGCTTCGCGTGGACGGTGGGGCGTCGGCGAACGATCTGCTCCTCCAGATCCAGGCCGATCTCGCAGGCGTGCCGGTGCTGCGTCCGAAGGTGACGGAGACGACGGCTCTCGGCGCGGCGTTCCTCGCCGGGCTCGCCGTGGGGGTGTGGAAGGATAGGGACGCGTTGGCCTCGACCAGAACGTTGGACCGCGGCTTCGAACCCCGCGGTGATCCGAAGGACGTCGAGGCACTCCGGGCCCGGTGGGCTGAGGCCGTCCGCCGCGCAAGAGGGTGGGCTTCCGCGTAGGCCGGCCTCCGCCGGTTCAGGCCCAGAGCGTGCAGATTGGCGCTGCCGTGATGTTCTCGGTGAGCATGTAGGTGGAGGAGCCGGTGTGGAGGACGACTCCGGCGACGAACCGATCCCCGATCTGATCCT
>JAUXCH010000262.1 GCA_030618975.1 Planctomycetia bacterium | reverse complement strand
GTCCGGACGGATGCGGCGCAGCAGGTCGCGCATCCCCGAGGACTCGAGCTGGAAGACGCCGAGCGCCTCCCCGGCGGAGAGCATCTCGAACGTGGCTGCGTCGTCGAGCGGCAAGACGTCGAAATCGGGCGGCTCGCGGCCGCCGACGCGGATGTTCTCCGTCGCCTTCGCGAGGATCGTCAGCGTCCTGAGGCCCAGGAAGTCCATCTTCAGGAGGCCGATGTCCTCCAGGATGTCCATGCTGAACTGCGTCGTGAGGTCGTCGCCCACGCGCCGTAGCGGGACGTATTCCTCCAGCGGAGCGTCCGCGATGACCACCCCCGCGGCGTGCTTGCTCGCGTTGCGGTTCTTCCCCTCGAGCCGCAGCGCGATGTCGATGAGCTTCTTGTACTCCTCGTTGCCGTCGATCTCGCGTCTCAGGTCCGGGTCGGACTCCAGCGCGTGGGCCAGCGTGGCCTTCGGACCGTTCGGGATCCTCTTGGCGAGGTGATCCACGTCGCGTAGCGACACGTCCATGACGCGGCCGACGTCCCGGATCACCGCCCGCGCCGCCATGCGGCCGAACGTGATGATCTGGCTGACGCGATCCGGCCCGCCGTACTTGTCGCGGACGTAACGGATGACGCGCTCCCGCCCGTCCCTGCAGAAGTCGATGTCGATGTCGGGCATCGAGATGCGGGCAGGGTTCAGGAAGCGCTCGAACAGCAGGTCGTACTTCAGCGGGTCCACCGAGGTGATCCCGAGGCAGTAGGCCACGATCGACCCGGCTGCGCTGCCCCGTCCCGGCCCCACCGGGATGCCCTCCTGGCGGGCGAAGTTCACGAAGTCCCAGGTGATGAGGAAGTAGGGCACGAAGCCCATCTCCTCGATCACCCCCTGCTCGCGGGCCAGGCGCTCCTCGACGGCCTTGGACGGACGGGCACCGTACCGGCGCTCGACGCCTTCCCGGCAGAGGCGCCGGAAGAAGGTGACGTTGTCCTCGCCGCCCGGCGCCTCGAACGCCGGCAGGTGCATGGTTTCGAGGTCGAGCTTCAGATCGCACCGTTCGGCGATCTCCTCCGTGGAGCGCGCCGCGTGCTCGAGGTCCTGGAACAGGGAGTACATCGGCTCCGACGCCCGGAAGCAGAGCAGGCTCTCGGACCTCAGCCGCCGTCCGTCCTTCAGCGTCTTGCCCATCCCGATGCACATGTGCACCTCGTGGGCCGGCGCGTCCCCTTCCTCGATGTAGTGGATGTCGTTGGTCGCCACGAAGGGGATGCCGTTCTCCCGGCCGATGCGGAGCAACGCCTGGTTCACCTCCTCCTGACCGTCGCACCCGTTGCGCTGCAGCTCGAGGTAGTACCGGTCGCCGAAGATGTCGCGCATGTCGACGGCGCCCTGCGTCGCGCGCTCGAGATCCCCGTGGCGGGCGTAGTACGAGGGCTCGCCTGACAGGCACGCCGACTGGGCGATGATGCCCTCGTTCAGGTCGCTCAAGAGCTCCTTGTCGACGCGCGGGAAATAGTAGAACCCCTCGGTGTAGGACCGCGTGGAGAGCTTGATGAGGTTCCGGTAGCCCGTCTCGTTCTGGGCCAGCAGCACCAGGTGGTGCGCGGCGACCGGGTTGCGCTGCCGGTCCCGCCGGGAGTGCGGGGCAAGGTACGCCTCGATCCCGACGATGGGCTTCACGCCCTTCGCCCGGCACGCCTTGTAGAACTCGATCGCGCCGCAGAGGTTGCCGTGGTCCGTCAGGGCGAGCGCGGGCTGCTCGAACCGCGCCGCCGCCTCCACGAGGTCGGAGATCTTCGCCGCCCCGTCCAGCAGGCTGTAGTCACTGTGGACGTGGGTGTGGATGAAATGCCTGGGACGCCGACGGACCATGAACGCACTGCCTCCGTACGGATGCTAGGAGGCAGGAGGGACACCCATCCCTACATCTTGATCTGGCGCAGCGCCCTCACGTCGCCGACGATGATCCAGTGCTCGCCCTCGAAGGAGATGAGGTCGTCGTCGGGACGGAACTCGTCGCCCGGACGCGTGTAGATCATCTCGTACACGCGCCGCTCCTTGACCTCCCAGTACTCGCTGGTCGGGTCGGGGAGCTTGCCCTCGCCGATCTCCTTCTGCATGGCCTTCGTGACCATCGCGTTTCGCTGGAGATAGGCCACGTCCTGGATGAGGACACCCTCGGTGATCTTCTCGTAACCACCCTCGGGGTCGGCCTGGAAGTACGCCACGGCGTCGGGCAGGTCGACGGGTACGGGATACTTCTCGAGCTTGTAGATGCCGATCGGGTCGCTCAGGCCCAGGAGTTGCACGCGGACGCGGTCGTAGAGGGGGTCGAGGGGGCCGAAGATCGCCACCGTGTCGAGCGTCTCGCCGGCCTCGATCTTCCCCTTCGTCAGGCCGATGGGCTGGAGGTTCTCGTTGCCCTCTTGCGCCCGCACGGCCTCGAGCGCCTCGTCGAAGCCCATGGCCACGTACGTCTTGTTCGTGTCGGTCAGGGCCTTCACGAGCGGGAACCAGTCCCGGGGGAGCTTGCCGCGGTTGGTCACCTTCAGGGTCATGTAGTGGTAGGTCACCGGCTGGGAGCATCCGGTGTGGACCGGGACGATCTTGAGCGGCCCGTGTTCCAACTCCAGCAGCCAGCGGGTACCTGCCCGCGGCGTGCCCTCACCCTCCTCACCCCAGGCCGTGCCGACGGCGAGAAGCGCGAGCAGGACCGCGAACGACACGTACGTCTTCTTCATGGTCACCTTCCCGGTGGACTCCCGAAAACCCTGCGAAGGGCTGGAACATACCGTCGGAAGCCTCGACATGGCAAGAAGTAAGGGCCGAGCCCCCCTGGCTGGCGGCCTAGTCGGACGAAAGCGCCCGCAGCTTGTCCGTTTCGGCGTCGTCGCCGAGGAAGGGCAGGGGGTCGTTCGGGTCCTCGGGCGCGGCGATGTCTAGGTCCTCCCAGTCCACGAACTTCGCCGCGCCGTCCGTGAAGCCCATCACGAGCCCGTCCGGGTGGTGCAGGGCCCCGTCGTCGTCGTCGCAGACGATCGGGACGACCATCTTCATGCGGTCCGCGGTGATGAGGTAGTCGCGATCGGCGTTCCGGCGCCCCGCGTACGAGGTCAGCTCGTGGAAGTCCTGGCCGCTCTTGAGGGCCTGCTTCGTCACGTCGCGGAAGCGCTCCGGAGTCGCCTTCTCGAGCGTGATCACCTCGTCGCCCGGCGAGAAGAAGATGGCCAGGTTGTCCCGGTTGCGGATGTCGACGAGCTTCAGGGCGACCAGCGAGAGCACGAAGTTCTTGCCGTCGTACGGCGGCCAGTGCTTCCTGATGCTGCGCTCCGAGAAGATGATCGCCATGTTCCGGACGTTGTTGATGCTCTCGGTCTGCTTCGCCTTCTCCTGGGCACGCGGAACGATGACCGCGACCATGCCCATGAGCACGACGATGATCCCCATGACGACCAGGATCTCGATAAAAGTGAAACCGGCTTCGCGACGCTGCATCGTCAGGGACCTCCTTGGAGTCACCGGCACTATATCAATCTCCGTGCCCATCGTCCCCCCTGGAGTGCGTCTTGGTTTCCACCCCCACCAGGGCCCGCTGGAGCGGGACCGGCGCCCGGGTGAGCGGGCGGCAAGCGCGGTGCGGGTGAAGGCCGGGCGCTCCCCACTGGAAGCGAGGTTGCCAGTCGCGTTGCGAGAGCCGGTCAGGAACGACTGGCGGCCTCCACCTCCTGGCGCAGTTGCTCGACGCGGTCGGTGCGCTCCCAGGGGAAGCCGGCGCGGCCGAAGTGGCCGCCGCTGGCGGTCGCCCGGTAGATGGGGTGCAGGAGGTCCAGGTCGCGAATGATGCCGTAGGGCGTCAGGTCGAAGACGCGCGGAACCGCTCGTTCCAGCACCGCGTCGGGTACGGGGTCCTGCTCCCAGCCTTCGGCCTGGACCCGCACGGACACGGGCTCGGCGACGCCGATCGCGTAGGCCAGCTGGACCAGGGCCTCGTCGGCGAGGCCGGCTGCCACGATGTTCTTCGCCACGTAGCGGGCCATGTAGGTCGCGCTGCGGTCCACCTTGCTGGGGTCCTTGCCGCTGAATGCGCCGCCCCCGTGGGGCGCCGAGCCGCCGTAGGTGTCGACGATGATCTTCCGGCCGGTCAGGCCGGTATCGCCCTTGGGGCCGCCGGTGACGAACGACCCCGTCGGGTTCACGTGGAGGATCGTGTCCCCGTCGATCAGGTGCGCGGGGAGGAGCGGGATCAGGTGCTTCTCGACGTCTCTCCGGATCCCGGCCTGCGTCGCCTCGGGGGCGTGCTGGGTCGACACCAGGACGGTGTGGATGCGCGCGGGCCGCCCGTCGTCGCCGTACTCCACCGTGACCTGGGTCTTTCCGTCCGGCCTGAGGTACGGGAGGGTGCCGCTCGTCCTGAGCTCCGTCAGCCCGCGCGTGAGCCGGTGCGCGAGGTGCACGGGCAGCGGCATCAGCTCGTCGGTCTCGCGGCACGCGTAGCCGAACATGAGTCCCTGGTCGCCGGCACCCTGCGCCTCCGGCGCCTTCCGGTCCACGCCCTGCGCGATCTCGGGGGACTGCTGGCCCATCGAGACCACGATGGCGACGTCGTCGGCGGGGTAGCCGCACGCCGGATCCCCGTACCCGGCCTCGCGGATCGCCTCCCGCGCGACCGCCCGCACGTCGACCGTCGCGCTCGACCGCACCTCCCCCCCCACCAGGCAGAGCCCGGTGGTGACGTACGTCTCGCAGGCCACGCGCGCGTTCGGATCCTGGGCCAGGTAGGCGTCCAGGACGGCGTCGCTGATCGTGTCGGCGAGCTTGTCGGGGTGTCCTCCCGTGACGGATTCGGAGGTGAACAGATGGGACATGGGCGGGGGCTCCTCGATGCGCCGGGGATCCTAAGTGCAAGCACTGACAACGACATGCGGAAACTGACGGGTTTGGGCACCGGCTTTGCGAGGTTCGCGAACGGAGAGCCGAACCGGAGAGCGAACGTCCGACCCGTGGAGAGCCCGTCATGCAGGCCCCGCATCGAAGCATCCTGCTCCCGACCCTGGTGGTCGGCCTCGCCGTGCTCGCGCTGGGCGGTTGCGGGGGCGGAGGCTACGGCGCCGAGGTGGTCGTCGAGGTCGCCGAACCGGTCTACACCGACCCGTGCTGCGCGTACGGCAGCCTCGACGTCGACAACTTCAGCGCCGAGTACGTCGAGACCTTCTACCTCGCCCCGGCAGCCACCGATCTCTGGACCGACGAGCTGCTCGGCTGGCCGCTCGCACCGGGCGAGGTGGCATCCGTCGGCGAGTTCCTGGAGGACTGGTACGACGCCGAGGCGGATCTCGAGTTCGGCGACTACGTCCAGTGGCTCGACGTGTTCGTCCCCGGCGCGGAGGTGACCGTCTTCGAGGTGTACTGACGGCGCACAGAGCACGCATCCGGGGCCCCGCGGGCACCGGGCTCCCGACGTGCCGGACATCGGCGTCGCGTGACGTCGGTGACGTCGGTCCCGGTCCCGCGGGCCCCATCCCACCTTCTACACTCCGTTGTTGGAGACCCCCACCATGAGAACCTCCCGCTGGTTGCTCCTCGGCCTCGCCGCCCTCGCGCTCGTCCTCCCCCTCGGCGGGTGCGGTTGCGGCAGCTGCGAGGCCGTCGTCATCGACGACTTCTGGGGCAACGTGTTCGTCGACAACCTCACGGACACGACCACCGTGGAGTACGTGGTGTTCTTCCAGGTCGCCGTCGTCGGGGGCAAGTGGACGGGCGACCTGCTGATCGACGACGTCCCGCCGAGGGGGACCCAGTTCGTGGGGACGTTCAGCGAGGACCTCTACGACGCCTACGCGGAGCTGGAGTTCGGAGACTTCGTCGAGTGGTTCGACGTCTTCGTCGGCCAAGGCGAGGACGTATTCTTCGAGGTCTTCTGAGGAAGTTCCTCCTGCCCGGGCCTATCATGGGCCCGCGCCCGGGACGGCCGGTGTGCACCCCTCCACCGGAGTCCCCCACCATGCGCCTCCCCCGCCTGCTCCCCGTCCTCCTCGGTCTGGCCCTGCTCCTCCTCCCCCTGGTCGGGTGCGGCGGCGGCGGCGACTGCTACGACTGCGGCGGGGACTACGACGACTACTGGGGCTACGCCTACGTCAGCAACCGGACCCACCTGACCACGTGGGAGTGGGTGGTGTTCTTCGAGCTCGCCCCCGTCAACGGGGACTGGACCGGCGACCTGCTCGCGTGGGACGTTCCGCCCGCGGGGATCGAGTTCGTGGGCACGTTCGACGAGGACTACTACGACGCGTACGCCGAGCTGGAGTTCGGTGACTACGTCGAGTGGTTCGACGCCTTCATCGGCGCGGGCCAGAACTCCTTCTTCGAGGTCTACTGACGCACCGGTCCCGATGCGCGGCGTCCGGTCCCTGCCCCGCGCCGGCCTCCTCGCGGGCCTCGTCGTAGCTCTCCTGGCGGCGGGCTTCCTGCTGCTGCGCGGACACGAGGGGCCGGAACCCGACCTCCCGGACGGGTTCGAGCGCGAGGGCGGCGACACCTCGACCCCGACCGACCTCCTCCGACCCGGGCCTCCCGCCGGCGGCGGGGACACGCGCCCCGAGGCCGCGGACGTCCGCGCCCGGGGACGCACGCCGGCGTTCGCAGGCGTCCACGGCGTCGTCGTCGACGAGCGGGACCGGCCGCTTCCCGGCGCGACGGTGAGGCTCACGTCCCTCGAGCCGCAGGTGTTCAAGGGCGCGGCGGCCGCCGCCGGGGAAGGACTCGCGCGCGCCACCACGGACGGCGACGGCCGGTTCGAGCTGGCGCTCGCCGAGCACCGCTGGGTCCGCGTCGTCGCCTCGCTCGCCGGTCGCGCGTCCGTCGGGACGCGCGTCGCCGGCCCGGGCGTCTTCGTGCGCCTCGTGCTCCCGCCCGCCGCTTCTCTCCAGGTCGTGGTCGTCGACGCGCGGGACGCCCCGGTTGCCGGCGCGCGGGTGGCGGCGTTCGCCCGCCAGGCGGTC
>JAUXCH010000700.1 GCA_030618975.1 Planctomycetia bacterium | reverse complement strand
TGCCTTCCATGGAGCGCCTGCTTGCGATGACGCGTGGACCGGGCAGGGGCCCGGATCCCGTGGCCGAAGCGCAGGACCTCATCTACGAGGCGTGGGAGTCGCCGCCGCGGCGAGCGCTGGCACTCGCGAGGGAGGCGCTCGAGGACTCCGAGGACTGCGCGGACGCCCACTGCCTCCTGGCGCAGAACGCGACGTCCCTTCGGGAGGCGACGGAGCTCTACCGTCAGGGCGTGACCGCCGGCGAGAGGGCGATCGGCGCTCATGCCTTCGAGGAGGACGTCGGCCACTTCTGGGGCCTCCTCGAGACGCGTCCCTACATGCGCGCCCGCGCCGGTCTGGCTGCTTCGCTCTGGACGGCCGGCGACGAGGCGGAGGCCGTCGAGCACTACCGGGACATGCTGCGCCTCAACCCGGGGGACAACCAGGGACTTCGCTACGTGCTCCTGGGCTGTCTCCTGCAGATGGGAGCGTGGGACGAGGCCGAGAAGCTCTACGCGGAGTACGAAGACGACGCGATGGCGACCTGGCCGTACTCGCGCGTGCTGTTGGACTTCCAGCGAGATGGAGACACCCCGACGGCACGCACGGCACTCCGGCAGGCCCAGGCCCGGAACGCGCACGTGCCGGCCTACCTGTTGCGGGAGCAGGCGCTCCCATCCACACTCCCCGACTACCACGGCTTCGGCGACGAGAACGAGGCGATCCACTACGTTGCGGACCACCTACCCGCCTGGGTGGCTGTTGCGGGGGCGCTCGACTGGCTTCGGGGGACGACCTCGTGACCCGACACGCCTGGCCGTACGTGGCGGGCCTGGTCACCGACGCCGGCGCGCAGATCGACATCAACGGCGGCGGGTACGGCCTGGACATTGCGGCCATCCACATCGGGTCCGATCAGGTCTGCATGTTCCACTGCGGTGGGATGACCTTCGAGGCGATCATGGACCATCTGGAGAGCCTGGCCACGCGGTACGTCGAAGAGGGCGTCGTCACCGACGAGGTCAACGGACAGGAGTGGTCGGTGGAGTAGCGCGGGGCATCGGAAGTCGCAGAGAGGGTTCGAACCCGAGGCCGGAATGGGGAGCCACCCCTCCGGGATGTCGGCCCTGAGCGAGCGAAGCGAGTCGAAGGGCTGCTCAGTCCCCGCTACTCAGTCCCCGCGGATGCCCCGCCCAGGAACCCAACCCGCGCGCGACTTGGGCCGGCGACCACGCACCCGGTGGCAGCCCTGCGGCCCAGGGCGACCGGCCGTTCGCCTCTCACCTCTTCGAGGAGGCCATTCGGACCTACGCGAACCGCGGGCAGGAGCCCTGTTCGTGACGTTTCCGCCGACCCGTGGGCCGACTCCTCGCGTTTCCCCCCCGGTCGCTGCCCAAGCCACCCCCCGCAAGTCCCGCCCACGTCGTGAGTGTGCCCAGTACGGCGCTCCAGCCCTCCTCGCGTGCCTGCTTGCAGGAGGTCGTCGGGCTCGCCGATCGGAAGCGCGTCGGTGAGGGGTACGTGGATCTGCGGGTCGCCGCGGGCGGCCGGGAACGACGATCCCCGACCCACCCCCGAACTCCCGGCGGCGGTATCGTACGACCGAGGCGGGATCGAAGAACCTCGAGGAGCAGGTCTTGGTCAGAAAGCGCAGGGACGAGTTGCAGCACGGCATCGAAGACGCGCTGGCCATCGGAACGTTCGTCGACTACCGGCATGGCTGGGACTTCGTCGCAGGCGTTGAAGCCGTGCGCGGGACGATCGTGCCCCTGATCGAAAAGGGAGAAGCGGCCCGCGCGGTCGATCTCCTGGAGATGTTCATCGCGGGTTGCTACGAGAAGTCCGAGGAGATCGACGACTCCAGTGGGCGCTTCGGACAGCTCGTGGAGGAGCTCTTCTGCGACTGGATTCGCGCGCGGCAGGCGGCGCAGGCGGACCCGGCCGAGACCGCCTCCATGCTCGTCTCGTGGATGGAGAACGACGTCTACGGCTACTGCTACGGACTCGAGAAGGAGGCGGTCAAGGCTCTCGACCGGAAGGGGATGGACGCGTTCGAGCGGGCGGTGCTGGAGCGGGCCGCCGACGGCGAGAAGACGTCGTATGTCCAGCGGCGGAAGGGCGAGGTGCTGAAGGCCATCCACACGGAGCGGCGGGACGTGGAGGCCTATCGCACCCTCTGCGAGGCGGACGGAGAGCTGGCTCCCCAGGACTGTCAGGCCCTCGCGGAGATGTGCCTCGGGCGCCGGCGGCCCGAGGACGCACTGGGCTGGGTCGACCGTGGGCTCGAGCTGGAGACGAAGGGCCGCTGGCCGAACCGGTCGGCCTGGAACCTGCCCGGCCTGCGGCGCAGGATCCTGAAGAGGCTCGGCCGGAGCGGCGAGGCCCTGGCGTCCGCGTGGGAGGACTACCGGCGGGCGCCGTCGGTCTACTCCTACGAGATCTTGATGAAGTTCGTGCCGAAGGGGGAGCGTTCCGGGTGGCTCGCGAAGGCGCTGGCCGCTCTCGAGGGCGCGGGCCTCTCGTCCCGCATCGGCATGCTCGTGAAGACGAAGGAGTGGACCCGCCTGGCGGAGACCGTCGAGCAGGCATCGCGCGGAGATCTGATCGACCTCAGTCACACCACTACCGAACCTGCAGCGAAGAAGCTGGCGAGGTCGCACCCGCTGCTTGCCGCCAAGCTCCACGTCGCCATGGCGCTGCGCATCGTCGAGGCGAAGAAGAGCAGGTACTACGGCGCGGCGCTCGGCAACCTCGAGAGCGCCCGGAAGATGCTGCTGAAGCAGGGGCGGGCCCGGGAGTGGGAGTCGCTGGCCGCGGAGATCCGAGAGCGGCATGGCCGCAAGTACAGCTTCATGCCCGGCTTCGAGCGGTTGGACGAGGGACGGTCCATGAAGGAACCGTCCTTCCGGGACCGGGCGCGAAGGCGCTGGGACAAAGGGGCGGGACGGAGGCGGCGGTCGTGAGAGACGGCGACGCGGAGGTCGGATGGCAGGGCCTGGTTCTCGCGGTCCAGCCCCGCATCCTCCTGAACCGGTCCTTCGACCAGCGCTGGGAGGACTACCTGGGCTATGTCCTCGCCGTCGAAGGTGCGCCGGACGATCGGTTCACGGTCGGGATCGGCGAGGAGGCGCAACGCGCGCACGCCTTCCGCGCCGGTCGACCGGGTGCGAGGCCGTGCCGCCTACGCCGCCGAC
>JAUXCH010000718.1 GCA_030618975.1 Planctomycetia bacterium | reverse complement strand
CTCGCCTACGCCGCGAAGGACGCCCGGACCTACGACCTCGTCACCGAGGCGCGGCGCCTTCCGAAGGAGGCCGAGGAGGAGCAGGCCACGCGCCACGAGGCGATCCAGGAGGCGCTGAAGGAGGCGACCGAGGTTCCGCTGCGGATCATGGAGGAGTGTCTCCAGATCATCGGGCTCGCGAAGAACGTGCTGGAGTCGGGGCTGAACGCCGCCGCCTCCGACGGCGCCGTGGGCGCCGTGCTCGCGCGGGCCGGCCTGCAGGCCGCGTCCCTCACCGTCAAGGCGAACCTCGCCCTCCTCGACGACCAGGACTACGCGCAGGTTTCGAGAACCAAGCTCGACGAGATGCTCTACATGGGCACGAAGGTCTGCACGGCGCTCGACTCCTACGTGAACGACCTCTGGAAGAGCTAGCCCGGACCGTGGCCGAGCCGCTCCTCCGGATCGAGGGCCTGGTCAAGCGCTACGGCGCCGTGCTCGCCCTCAGCGGGATCGACCTCTCGCTGGGCGCCGGCACGATCTACGGGTTCCTGGGGCCCAACGGGGCGGGCAAGACGACGACGATCCGCATCGTGGCGGGGCTCGTGCGGGCAACGGCCGGCACCGTCACCCTGCGCGGAAGGGACCTGGCACGCGACCGCTTGGCCGCAGCCGTCGGCCTCCGCACCCTGGTCGAGGTGCCCGCCTTCTATCCCAAGCTCACGGGCCGCGAGAACCTCCAGATCCACGCGCGGCTGGCCGGCGGCGACCGCGCGCAGGTGGACCGGCTCCTCGCATCCGTCGCGCTGACGGAGGCCGCGGACCGGGAGGTCGGCGGTTACAGCCTCGGCATGAAGCAGCGGCTGGGCATCGCGCAGGCCCTCGTCGGGCGCCCGGTGCTGGTGGTTCTCGACGAGCCGATGAACGGCCTGGATCCGGCGGGCATGCGCGAGATGCGCCGGCTGATCCGCGAGGAACGCGACGAACGGGGCGTGACCTTCCTCATCTCGAGCCATCTGCTCCACGACGTCGAGCTCCTGTGCGACGAGGTGGGGATCATCCACCGCGGCACGATGGTGGCCGCCGGGCGGCTCGGCGAGCTCCTCTCCCAGGCGATCACGGGCTTTCGGGTCGACACCGCGGACAACGGGAGGGCGCGAGCGGCCGTGGCCAGGCGTCTCGGCGAAGACGCGACGCGGCTCGACGAGGACGGCGTCCTGCACGTCGACGGCGACGAGTCCCGGCTCGAGCCCCTCCACGCCGCGCTGCTCGAGGCCGGCGTTCCGGCCCTCTCCGTCGAGCCCGTACGCGAGAGCCTGGAGCGGTACTTCCTCGAGAAGACCGAGGGGGTGATCGGATGAGGCCGGCCGTTCGCCTCGGCGCCGTGCAGTGGCTCGCTACGTGGGCGGTCGTCGCCCAGGCGGTGCTCCAGCGCTACGCGCCCGACGCCCCGCCCCAGGTGCTCGCCCTCGTCTTCGCCGTGCTCGGCGCGGTCTTTTCCACCTCGCCCGTCTCCTTCCCCCGTCGAAGCACCGAGGCCCTGGCCGGCGCCGTGAGCCTGGCCGCGCTCGGCCTCCTGCTCGTCGGGCTCCACGCCGTCGCCGGAGGCGGTGGCGAGGGACTGTGGTGGCCGCCCTGGATCGCCCTGCTCGCCCTGCTGCTCGCCGACCTCTCGGTCGGGCCCCGACTGACGCGGCTCGTGCGCGTCGAGTGGCTGAAGACGCGTCGCAGCCGCCTCTTCCAGGCGGGGCTGCTGGGAACCGCCCTGGCGACACTCCTCGCCGGCCTCGCCCACGAGAGCCTGCCGGGCGAGACGGGGTGGACCCTGGCGACCTCGTCCCTCGGGACGGGGCAGATCGGCGCCGAGGTCTTCCTCCTCGTCCTCGGCGCCACCGCCCTCGCCGGAGAGGCCACGGGCGGCACGATGAAGATGCTCCTCCCCCACGCGTATCGGCGCAGCGACTGGATCCTGGCGAAGACGCTGGTCCTGCTCCTCGTCGCCGTCTGCTTTGCCTTCGTCGTGGCCGCCGTGGCACTCGGACACGCCGCGTGGACGGAGGGTCTCGGCGACGTCACCCGGGAGAACGAGCCGATGTTCGGCGAGGAGACCGGGACGATCGAGACGTTTCAGACGGCGGCGGTCATGGGCTCGCACATGCGGGAGACGCTCCTGTCCGGGCTGGCTGCGCTCGCGGCGACGGCGCTCCTCGGGCTCTTCGTCTCCGCGCTGTTCGACGGCGTCGTCGCCGCGCTCTGCGTCGCGTTCCTCCTCTTCGCCGGCCTCGAGTTCGCCGACGTCGTGCTCTCGCTCCCCCGGGAGACCCTGCAGGACCTCTACACCTTCTACCCGGCCGAGATCCGCGCCCTCACGGGCAAGCTCGGCCGGGCCCTCAACGAGCGCTGGGACGCAGCCCTCTACCCGGAGGCGCTCCGCCTCGCCCTGCTCGTGGGCGCGTCCGCCCTGCTGCTGGCGATCGGCGTCTTCTCGAGACGCGATCTGCAGGTGTAGGGCGCTGCGTCGCCGGGCCTCAGATCGCGCCGGGGGCCGCAGGACGGTCCGTCCGCGTCTCGGCAGCGCTCCACCGCCCGCAGGCGCCCGGTCGCTGCGGACTCCGCGTGTCGCACACATTCCCGCAGGCGCACTCCCGCAGGCGCACTCCCGCAGGCGCACTCCCGCAGGCGCACTCCCTCGGGCGCACGCCTGCGGGAAGGACGCGGTCTAGCGCGACGCCTCGAACGCGGCCAGGCGTTCGCGCGCGTCGTGGAGGCTCTGCCTCAGCTCGAGGTACGAAGCGGCCTTCGACGACGGCACGCGTATCGAGGCGCTGTCCGCGTCCGCCGCCTCGATCGCTGCCCTGAACAGCGCGGGGTCGCCGCCCCGGAGGACCTGCTTCTCCGCCGCCGCCAGGTGGCGGCAGGAGCGGAGGGTCCGGAGCGTGAACCGCAGGCCGAGAAGCAGGGGAGCCGCCTTGAGCACGGCGAACAGGGCGGCCAGGGCCGGCGCGAGGACGAACACGATCTGGTCCACGATGGCAGCCGCCCGGTAAAGTCGGAGGCCAAGCGGTCTT
>JAUXCH010000243.1 GCA_030618975.1 Planctomycetia bacterium | reverse complement strand
GTAGCCGGGCCTCGACGCGGGGCCCGCCCCTACGTTTCGTCCGCCGCTTCGTCCGGCGACCTCGTTCCTTCCACTTCGACCACCATCAGCGAGTCGTCCATGTCGAATGGCGTCGCCCGAAACCGGACCCCATTCGCGTCCGCAACGGCCCGGAATCGGTGAAACGCGGCCGGTTCCATGGCGAACTCACCGTTCGACGTGCCGTAGTCGCTCATGATCTCGACCAAGGTGACCGGGTCGATCCTGGAACCACTTCGGCTCGTGCCGCAGTTCTCCCTGAAGACCTCGGCCGACTCGACGCTGTCGGCGACGAAGCAGGCGTTCTCGTTGTACCCGTACACGTCCTCGACAGAGTCGAACACGCTGAAACCGATCACCGTGCTGGGTTCTTCGTGCATCATCTCGTGTGGAGAACGCGCGGCACGCCGCGCCAGAAGCCCCCGGCCCCCGGCGTCGTGGAGCGCCTACGATCTCTCCTTCTCCTCTCTCCTGACGGTGTCTCTCCTGACCGTGATTGCCGACATGCCGTCGCCGTCATCGTGGAAACGGACGATAGCCTCGATCTCCTGTTCCGTGCAACCCACGAGAAGCTTGATCTCCGTGTCGCCCTTCCGTGTGTCCACGGTGCAGACGATGCCGACGAGCGAAGCCCCGGGGAGGGAACCCCGCCAGACGTCCACCTCCTGGCCGTCTCCGCTGCGTGTGCCCTCGACGTATCCGTAGTCGAGCGGATAGACGACGTCGGGGTATCGCGGATGGGTCGAGCCCTGCGGCCTGTCGATCACGACTTCGCCGGAGCCCAGGAGCAGCTCGAGTCTCGCCCAGAAGCCCATGTGAGGATCCTCGCTCCAACACGGTGCCCCGAGATCCAGCGCCTCAATCCAGGGCATCGACGATGGTCAGCTCGGACTCCCACCCCTCGAAGGAACTGAAGATCCTCGCCACGTCGTCCATGTCCAACGGCACACCGTCCACCACGACGTGGATCCCGCGCGTCTCACTCCAATCAATGCGCCCCCTCATCCGGTCGTGGAGCATGTCGAACCTACCGGACGCGCTGCCGAGGTAGCGTGTCGCGAGGCCGCGCCGCATCTTCGATCGCACCCGACCCAATGCCGAGTACGGACTGGTCGCGCTGTGGGCCCCGAACTCGTATCCGCCCTCCTGCCGGCCCTCTTCGACCGCCCTCACGGTGAACCCGAACTCACCCTCGTGACACGAGATCGTGAACACCCGCAGCTTGCCGCAACCGTCCTCGACTTCCTGGCGAATCGGGAAGTCGTCTTGCCAGGCACCTCCGTCTTGATTCGTGGATTCTCTCCCAGCCTGCATCCGTACCGCCTTTCCGCCACTCGACGAACGTCTTGCCGATCACCGACTGCAACTCGGCGCCGTCTTTCTCAGTGGCTTGCCGGCAACCCGGCCACCCTCAGCGCCTGCCCCTTCGACGGCGTGCGCGTCGTGTCGTGGGCCGTGGATTCTCCGGAGCGATGAGCTCCAGGTCGGCGCCGTACTTGGAGATGGTGGCCTCCCGGAGTTCCTCGTACCTCTCGGCAGGCACGCCGAATGCCGTCATCGAGTACTCCCACGCGCGCTGCCGGATCATGTCACGATCGAGCTTGGCGGCGCAGTCGGCACACAGACAGACATCGTCCACCGAGGTGAACACGTCGCACCCACGGCACTCGGCCTCGTAGCCCCCCTGATCGTCTGCATCGTAGCGGATCGCCACTTGTTCGCTCCTCCCTACCGCCCACGCCGTGGCGATCGCCTGCGGCGCGAAGTGTCGTCAAGTGCATCACCCGGTTGGGCAACCGGCTCGTCGAGCTCAGAACCCCTCATCCGAGTTCCAGGAATGCCGTTTCCGCGTGTTCCACGAACGCACGCACCTCGTCTGCGCGAAAGCGCAGGAGCCGCGCCGCGAGGTTCTCGTCGAACAGGAGTTTCATACCGGGCCCCCGTGCTGTCCCGCCCGGCCCTCTCAGCTGCCGGGGATGCTCGCGAGTCTGCGCTCACGCTCCGCGGCGCAAGCAAGGCAAGCGCGAATGTCATCGCGCGAGAGCTGTGAGAAATCGGCGAGGATCTCATCCTCGCTCATTCCACTGGCAAGGTAGGAGAGCACGTCGCCCACCGTGACTCGCGTCCCACGGACGGTCGGCTTCCCGAAGCGGACTTCGGCGTTGACGACGATGCGGTCGCGATAGTCCATGTGCAGAGGGTAGGCCCGCTCATGAGCACGGTCAATCCGGACCCACCTGGCGAATTTCGGTCAGCCCCACGTCTTGGTGCTGAGTAGCGGGCGCACGCCAGGGGCGTACGCCAGGGGCGGCCGACGGCATCGGGTCGTCTGTGGGATCCGCGTCGAGCAATCCGCGTTCGAGCAATGCGTGCCGAGTTCCATCTTCGTCGTAGTAGGCGAGCTTCCCGGGGATGCACCCGGTCAACGCACCGCATCCTGCTTGATGAACGGCCGCGATCGCTTCTCCGCGCCCGACGGCAACCACGTGACGTAGCGCTCGTCCAGGTCCTGCATGGGGTTCAGGCGATCCAGTGCTCCACCGCGCCTACGCCGATCGCACAGCTCGATGAGATGGCGTGGGCGCCGCGCTTTCGCGATGCAGGTCTTCACCAGGGCTTCTTCGTAGCGGTACGTCATTCCCCGCCGACGTCCTCGGGGGTCCGAGCCCGCCGTTCAGGCATGGTCGGCTCACCGAAGTAGCGGCGCGGGTTCCCACACATCCAGCAGGAACAGGGGCGCGGCGTGTTGACGACGGAGCCCGCGTGCCTGGTGCTCAGGGGGCCACTCTGCGAATCGCCGTACCCGTAGTGCCTGCGCTTGACCTTCAGTCTCGCCACGTGGTGGCGACGAACGGCGCGAGACCGGTCTCTCATGCAGTGCATCCTACGCACCTTCCTCGGATTCACCGGAACGAGGTAGCTGGATGGTAGTGCTCCGGCACGCTGTGTGGCGGGCCACTTGGGCCACCACCCAGGCTCGCTCGGGGGGCTACGCGGCGGGGGCACACCTCCGATCCCTCAATCTCCCGGCCTCGACCCGGGGCGCCTCTGGCGTACACCGACTCCTCGACGAGGAACGTCCGCGGCTTCCCACTCCCGCCCATGCGCCCATGCCGCCACATTGACCTATTTTCGGACTGAATATAGACTCTCAAGAAGACCTATCCTCTGGATGCCGCCATGCGACCGCTTCGTGTCTCCGAGAACATCGTCCCGGTAAGCGAGTTCAAGGCCAAGGCAGCCGAGTGGCTGCGCCGCCTGGGCGAGTGCTCGGGGCCGCTCGTCATCACGCAGAACGGCAGGGCCTCCGGGGTCCTGCTTTCCCCTGCCGCCTACGACGAGCTCACGGAGCGCTCCCGGTTCGTGAGAGCCGTCGAGCAGGGCCTGACCGACGTCGAAGAGGGGCGCACGACCCCTCACGAGGAAGTGACCGCCGAGATGCGGCGCCGCTTCCACGCACCTGATGACGAATGACCCGACTCGCGGAGGAGTCTCCCAGACCGCTGGGCATCCGGTGGTCGGACCAGGCCAAGAACGACCTCGCAGCCATCGGTGAGTATATCGCGGCGGACAACCCGGTCGCTGCGGCGCGATGGATCGAGCCTCTCATCGCCGACGTCGAGCGCGCAGCCGAGATGCCCAGGGCTGGGCGCGTCGTGCCCGAGTACGCCGACCACAGAGACGTACGGGAGTTCCTCCGGCGCACGTACCGGATCGTCTACCGGATTCGGGACGACGCCATCGAAGTGCTGACGATCTTCGAAGGCCATCGGCTCTTCCCAACCGGCGTCCTACCCGAAGACGAGCACCCCTGACGTACAGGCCGGCTCACCAAGGAGCACTCGTCTGCGGGCACGGAGCACCCTGCGGCGCTTTCTCCGCCCACTCCGCGACTTCCCCAAGACGCCGGACGTCGAGCCCCGTGTCCACCGAGACGGTTCCGGCTCGGACCGCCTCGGCCCCTCGATACCCCATCAGGATGGCCTGGCACTCGAGTTTGGAGATCCACGATGCCGGGGACGCAGATCCAGCTCACCGAGGAGCAGCATCGCCTGCTGCGGGTAGCGGCGCAGCGGATGGGCGTCTCGATCGAAGAGATGGCGCGGCGATGCGTCGTCCGGGTCATCCGGGAAGAAAGCCCGCAACAGAGGGGTCCGTACGCCCGTGCGGCCGATCTGGTGGGAACGTTCGAGGACCCCGACGGGGGGGCGGCCGACCTGTCCGAGCGCCACGACGAGTACCTCGACGAGGCCTTTCGCGAGTCGCGCCTTCCGCGACACCCGCGCGATCTTCGCCCTCCGGATCCCCACCGACCCGGCTCGTGACCAGGCCGCCAGGACGGTGGAGCGGCTCCGGGCCCTCGAATCGGTGCCGACCACGACCTCGTACGGCCTGCGCCACTACACTCACGCCCCGATTTTGGCCCCTCGACGCCGGCATCCGGGCGGCGACCGAGGGCGCCGGAGAGGTACGAACACCGATGGCCGAGCTGCTCGACAACCGCGGAGAACGCATCCGGCTCCTGAAGGAGATCATCACCAAGCTCCACCAGGGCGCACCCAAGGAGGAGGTGAAGCGCGAGCTCAGGGAGCTCGTGAAGTCCACGGACGCCTCGGAGATCGCGGCCATGGAGCAGGAGCTGATGGCCGGCGGCATGCCCCTGGAAGAGGTCATGGGCATGTGCGACCTCCACTCGGAGATCACGCGGGAGATCCTGACCCAGCGCGCCGACACCCAGGTGGAGCCCGGTCACCCCGCGGACACGTTCCGGAGGGAGAACGTCGCGCTCGGCGAGGCGGTCGCCGCCATGCGGGAGGCGCTGGCGAAGCTCTGCGAAGGGGAGGACGGCAACCTTCCTCCGGCCGAGGCGCTCGACGCCGCGCGCCGGCAGCACAGCCTGCTGATGGACGTGGACACCCATTACCAGCGGAAGGAGAACCTCCTCTTCCCGTTCCTCGTGATGCACGGCATCACGGGTCCCTCGCAGGTCATGTCGGGCAAGGACGACGAGGTACGGGAGTTCCTGAAGGGACTCGGCGAGGCGCTTCGCCAAGCGGACGTGACGGTCGGCGAGTGGAAGGTCCTGCGGGACGCGGTCGCGGAGCCGGCGCTGGCCGCCGTCACCGAGATGACGCTCAAGGAAGATCACATCCTGCTGCCCATGGCGTTCCAGGCGCTCACCGAGGCGGAGTGGGCGGAGATCTACGAGCAGACGAGCGAGTTCGGCTACTGCCTGGTGGAACCGGGCACCGGGTACGTACCCGCCGGCCCCACGGAGCCGGCCGAGGGGGACGACGTCACGACGAGGGCCGGCACGTTCCGCGCGCCCTCCGGCACGATCACGCAAGCGCAACTCCTGGCGATGTTCGAAGCCCTGCCCGTCGATCTCACGTTCGTCGACGCCGACGACCGCGTGCGCTACTTCACCGAAGGACGCAGCCGCGTGTTCGCCAGGCCGCGCGCGATCCTCGGCCGCAAGGTGCAGCACTGCCACCCCCCGTCGAGCATCGACATCGTGGAGAAGATCATCGGCGACTTCCGCGCAGGCCGGGAGGACGCCTGCTCCTTCTGGATCGAGAGCGAGGGTCGCTTCGTCCTGATCCGCTACCTCGCACTCCGAGACGCGGACGGCGCCTACATGGGCACCCTCGAGGTCACCCAGGATCTCACCGAGGAGCGGGCCCTGACGGGCGAGCGGCGCCTGCTCGAGTACGACAGCGAGGGGGCCTCCCCGCCGGTGAACGCGTGAGCGACCTCGGACACGAACCCGGACCCGAGTCGCGTACCCGGCACTCGCAGAGGTTCTCGTCGAGACGGCCCCGCAGTTCGAGCGCCTCCGTGGCCCGGTCCTGAGACGCGCCGTGGGCGTCTGACCACCCGCCCTCAGGGCGCGTCGAGCGGCTCGACTCGCTCCCGCCGGAGGCGGTCGAACGCGGCGAGGGTCTCGAGCAGCGGCCCGAGGCCCTCGAGCGGCAGCTGCGTCGCCGCGTCGGAGAGCGCGCGCTCCGGATCCTCGTGGACCTCCAGGAACAGCCCGTCCACGCCGACCGCCATCGCCGCGCGGGCCAGGACGGGGGCCTGCGTGCGATCGCCGCCGGAGCGCGTGCCGAGCGCGCCGGGCTGCTGCGTGCTGTGGGTCGCGTCGAAGACGACCGGGTGCCCCAGCTTCCGCATGATGCCGAGCCCGCGGAAGTCGACGACCAGGTTCGAGTAGCCGAACGACGAACCGCGTTCGGTGAGGAGCACGTCCGTGCAACCCGCCTCGTGGAGCTTGCCGACGACCGCCGCCATGTTCTCGGGCGCCAGGAACTGCCCCTTCTTCACGTTCACGGCCTTGCCCGTCCCGGCCGCGGCGACGAGCAGGTCGGTCTGGCGGGAGAGGAACGCCGGGATCTGCAACACGTCGACGACCTCGCCCACGGACGCGGCCTGGTCGGCGGCGTGGAAGTCGGTGAGGAGCGGCACTCCCACCTCGCGTCCGACCTCGGCGAGGAGGGCGAGGCCCTCGTCGAGCCCCGGGCCCCGGTACGAGTCGATGCTCGTCCGGTTCGCCTTGTCCCACGAGGCCTTGAAGCAGTAGTCGAAGCCGGCCGCGGCAGCGACGTCGCGGCTGCGCTCCGCGAGGCGCAGGGCCATGTCGCGGCCCTCCAGGACGCACGGGCCGGCGATCAGCAGCGGGCGCTCCCCGGTCCCGACCCGGTAGGGTCCCACGGTGCAGGGCGTGACCGCGACGGTGTCGGCATCGGTATCGGTGTCGGTGTCGCTGTCGGTGTCGGTGCTGGGGTTCACGATGTCCCTCCTGCGGTCCCGCCTGCGTCGACGGGACGCATCTCGGGGCGCGCGTCGTCGAGGCGCACGAGGTCTTCGTACGTCTCGCGCCGCCGCACGATTCCGAACCGGTCCCCGTCGACCAGGACCTCGGGCGGCCGGGGCCGCTCGTTGTAGTTGCTGGCCATCACGTATCCGTACGCGCCGGCGCTCATCACCGCGAGCAGGTCGCCTCGAACGACGGGGGGCAACGGCCGGTCCAGCCCCAGGAAGTCGCCCGTCTCGCACACCGGACCGACCACGTCGCACCTCGGGTCGTCGGAGGCCGTGCCCGGCTCCGGCGGAGGCTCGCCCTCCACGGGCCAGATGCGGTGGACGCCCTGGTAGAGGCTCGGGCGGATCAGGTCGTTCATGCCGGC
>JAUXCH010000072.1 GCA_030618975.1 Planctomycetia bacterium | reverse complement strand
GCTGGCGCCGCGTATGTTGATCCCGTGGGCGTGGCCCGGCACGTGGTGGTTCTGCTTCGGCAGGTTCTGGAGCGTGAACCCATCCACGATGGTGGTGCGGCCCGCGCCGGGAGTGAAGTCGATCATGCCGTGGTCCGAGACCTGCTCCCGCGATCCGTCGATGATCGTCCGAAGCGTACGGCGGGGGAGCTTCAACATCGCCCCTTCGACGTCGACGGGCTCGTTCCCTCTCCGCGAGGAGTCCGAGACCACCTTCACGCCGTCCTGGAGAGTCAGCGACTCGTAGTAGGTGCCCGCCTTCACGATCACGATGTCGCCCGACTCGGCCGCGTCGATGGCCGCTTGGATCGTCTCGAAGTCACGCGGCACCACGAGACGCCGGCCTCGGTGGAACTTCGTGTCGATGAGGGGCTCGGCGGCCTCGTCGGCAGCCTCGAGCGCCTCCGCGATGGCCTCGGCGATGGCGGGCGGCTTCACCGCATCCAGGCTCTGGAGCGCCAGGATCTCCTCCGGGACGCCTCCGATCCGATCCTGGTTGCGCCTCTTGTTCCGTTCCCCGCGCGGCCCCCCTTGGGGCGAGGCGTCGGCGGTGCGGTGGAGGGCGTGTGGAAGGAGGATGCCGGCCAGCAGGAGAAGCGCGAGGCTCGGGAGAGAGAGGATCTTCGTGTGCTTCACGGGTGAGCTCCCATTCGTGACGGGGGGCGGCGATGTCGTCAAAGACCGCTCAGGAAGAAGCTCCAGCGCTCCTCCAGGTCGCGTCGCGGGCCCACCGTCACGATCTCGTGCACCGGATCGGCGGGTGGGTCCAACGCGAAGTCCAGCTCGGCGATGAAGGCCCCGAGCAGCTCCCGCTCGCCCCGCCGCGACTCCTCGAAGAGCGTCTCGTAGGGGAGCGTCTCGGAGCCACGACGCACGAGCATCACGAACACGCTCACCTGGGGCGTGCCTCGGCTGCGCACGAACCGTCCGTCGGGGGTCCGCTCGTACAGGACGTGATGCTCGGCGTACCAGTTCGGTCCCGGCCGTGGGAAGGCCACCGGCACCCGGTCCCCGCCGGCACCCGAGCGCTCGAGCCGTTCCCTGAACGACGGCGAGCGGACCAGGTGGTCCAGGATGTCCCGGGCGAAGTGGTTCTCTCTCGTCTTGGACGTCGCGTCGCCCTCCCGGCCGAACCACGCCTCGGGCTGGATCCGCGTTCTGAGGATCGGCGCCTGCACGAGGACGAGATCCGTGCCCGACGCCTGCTCGGGAACCGGACGTTCGGGAACGGACGCGGGTCTCTCGGCCCGCGACTCGCGTTCGGCCAGGGTGGCGACGAGGTGCGCCCAGCGTTCCTCGCCCAGCCCCTGCGGTATGGGGGCGCCCGGCGGCCCCATGGTGCGGGGCCCCTGCACGACGAAGTCGACGCCCGGTTCGACGGAGAGATCGATCCCGGCGATTCGACCCTCGAGGAGGCGGCGCTTCGCCGGATCCTCGAACGCCTCCGCGAGGTCCGCGCCCTCCTCGAGCGCGCACCGGAAGGCGAGGATCCGCGCCCGGTTCGCGCCGGCCGGATCGGGCTCGGGTCCGCGCCGCGCGGGGTCTTCTGGAAGACGGCGCGTGGGTCCTGAAGCTCCTCCCGCCCCCGGCGCGAAGGGCAATAGGAACAGCACGGCCACCTCCCGGGAGGGCTCCTCGAGGAAGGCGAAGAAGTCCGCCAGCGACGGCGCGTCCAGCGCGCGGCGAAGCACGGTCTCGGCGAAGCCGGGCGCCGCGGCGCTGCGCCACGGACCCCGCACGACCAGGACCCGCTCCGTCCGCACGTAGGGAACGCCCGCGATGCGCCCCTGCCGGAGCCGGAGCCCGCGATCCGCCGGCTCGCCCGAGGGGGCGAAGGCCACCTCGCTCGTCAAGAAGGGGACGGTTCGAATGCGGACCCGGATGGCGCTGATCGCCCACAGGAGGGCGAAGCCTGCCGCCATGGTCAGGACGAAGGAGAGCGTCACCCGGGCCCACCGGGGCCAGGGAAGCCGGGGGACGTTCGCAAGCAACCGCGAAAGGGCCCGGTCGCCGGGGAAGGCGAAGGACACGCGCTCGCGATAGGTCTCGTAGGCGTCGCCGAACGCCCGCCGGCACCTCTGCTCCTCGCTCCTGGCCAGGTGGTAGTAGAGGAACATCATCAGGAAGAAGGCCAGGAACATGATCGCGCGGCCCCAGGCGAGCAACAGGCCGACGGCGAACAGCGTGAGCGCCGTGTACTGGGGGTGGCGAACGAACCGGTAGAGCCCGCCCGTGACCAGGCCCGATCTCCGGATCTTCGCCGTGTAGACCTGGGCCGCGCCGATCAGGAAGATCAGGAATCCCAGCACGACGAGGATCGGCCCGGTGGGGCCCAGGGTGAGGACCGGGAAGACGAAGTGCGTGAGCCAGGCGGTCTCGGCGTGGCGCCCCAGGACCTGGATCTGGAGGCCCGAGCCGTAGAGGAACCCGGCGAAGGGAAGGAGCATCCAGAGAGGTCCCAGGATCACGAAGAAGGCGAGGACCTTGAGCAGGACCGCGCCTGCGCGCCCGAGGAACCCGCGGCGCTCCCCGCCTGCGCGTCCTCTCTCCTCGCTTCCCATCGTCAGCGTCTCCTACCGGGCGTCACCGCAAGGGGCGCACCTCCGCAGTCTGGAATCTGGCGCAACGGGCCCGGCGAGGCGCTCCGAACGCCCGATCGTGCGCTGACCGTACCTTGAAATGCTAAGGGTCATGTTTCACATTTCAATGAAGGCCGAAGCGGACCTCGGGGCGGTCTGCTGCCCCGTCTACCGCTCCCGCCGCAGGCGTCGATTCGGGCCGAGGGTCCACGTCTCGGCGCGGGCCCGTCCGCCGCCGCCCGCACGGCGTCGCATCTCGAGTTGCAGGCGCGCCGGGCTTCCGGTCGCCGTGACGGTCCAGCGCTTCGCCTCCGCCGCACGATTCCCTGCGGGGCTCGCGAGGAGGACGTGCAGGAAGACGTGGCGCTTTCGCTTCCGTGTATCGATGACCTCGACCCGCCAGGCACCCGCGCGCTCGTCGGTCTTCTCGTCCGGAGGGTGGTTCTCGCCTCCGGCGACGAACTCGCGCCCCCGCCCCCCCACCACGCGGATCTCCCGCTCCTGCGCCGCGGGGCGCAGCGACCAGACCGTGAGGGCGCCGGGTCCGTTCACCGCGCGGATCACGTCACCGTCGACCTCCGGTTCGTGCACCGTGTGGAGGAGCCAGCGGGTCTCGAACGAGGCCCGGCCCGTCTCCACGTCGTCGAGCACGACGACGAGGTCCGGGTAGAGGTGGAGGAAGTGGCGCAGGAAGCGCTGCACCTTGCCCGGCCGGTAGGAGCGGGCGGCGTCGCCCACCGCGTAGCAGTACGCGTCCGTCCGCTCGAAGTGGACGATCCGCCCCACGTCCCGGACCGCCTTCTCGGCCGCCGACGCGGTGACCCGACCGGGGAAAGCGATCCGGCGCTGGCCGCCGTCGTTGCTGCCGCATGCGCCCTGCGAGGACCAGACGGCCGCGGGGAAGGTCTCGTCGGGGTCGAGGACGGTGATCGTGTTGTGGGCCACCGTCCGCGCGTAGTAGTTCGCACGGTGCGCGGAGTACTCGTTCACGCCGCTCTCGATCGCCAGGGGAGCGCCCCGGAAGATCGTGAACGCGTTGTTGTCGAGGTGCTGGTGACCGGCGTAGATCGGGCCGCACTGGAAGGTCGCAAAGACCGCGTCCGGATCCTCCCAGGCGCTCCTGGAGATCACGTGCCCGAGTCCGCGGAAACGGCGGGCGAGCGGGAGGTCGGCGAGGCGGGCCGGCTTCACGGTCGGATCCCGGAAGAGCAGGATCGCCCACACCACCTGCGGATAGCGGACCCCGATGCCGTCGGCCAGCGTGCGGGCAATGCCGTCGCCGTACTCCCGCGCGATCAGCTCGAAGGTGGAGCGGGCGTCCTGTCCCCACGTGAGCCCGCTGGGGCAGTCCTCGCTTCGAAAGAGCGTGCCGTCGGGCTGCCGGCCGTACGCGTTCCAGAGGGCGTCGTACTCGATCCCGACGGCGTGCGCGAAGAGATCCTCCCCGGTGGCGCTCTTCCACGCGGCGAGGAGGCGTCCCAGGGGACGCGCGTACCCCCAGAGGTCGTAGCTGAACCCCTCGGCCTGTCCGCCCGCCTCCTCTCTGGCCGCCTCCTCTCCGGACTCGCCCCCGGCCATCTCGTTCGCTGCGGGGATCACGTGGCGCTTCAGCCAGACCTCCGCCTCCTCGAAGAGCTTCGCTGCCACGTCCTCGAAGCCGGGTTCGTGCGCGAGCGTCAGGGCCACGTGGAGCTGACCCATGTGCTCGAGGACGAAGTGGTTGTTGTAGTCGCTGTGGCGCCAGAGCTTCTTGACGCGGTCGAGCTGGCGGAGCAGCCCCCGCCCCGCGGCCGCTCGTTCCTCGGGCGAGAGGACGCCGTGGATCACGTCGAAGGCGAACGCCCCCGTCGGGACGTACTCCAGGCACGTCCACGCGTTGCCGATCGTCTCCTCCGCCATGAGGAGGAGCCACTTCGCCGCCATGCGTGCGTAGCGCTCGTCGTCCGTGAGCGCGAAGAGCAACGCGTAGGACGGCATGTAGTGGCGACCCTGGTTGTCGAGCGCCGGGCGCATGCCGAGCATCCCGTCGGCGCGGCCCTTCAGCGCCTCGAAGAGCTCCTTCGAGACCGGGTCCCTCCGCACGCGCCTCTTCATCGCCTTCAGGGACGAAGGCGTCAGGAACATGCGGGGACGCTCGCGAGAGACCGCGCCGACGTCCCCCAGGAGCGACGGGACGGGCACCGGATCCGCGCGGACGCCGGGGGAGGCCGCGGCGAGGAGGAGGAGCGCGCCCGTGAGGGCGAGGCGCCCCGCGAGGGCGAGCGCGCGGGGCCTCGGGACGGTCGGAACCGCCGCTCCGCCGTGGCGATCTCGCCTCACCCGGTCGCATGCACCCCGCATGGAGGCCATGGTAGCCGCGTGAGGCCGACGGAGGAGGGACCGGGTGCCGCGGGCGGGCGCACCGGGACTCGGGGGGGCATTCCTGCTCCTGCCGGGCCGACTTCTCCGCCTTCCCGTCGGCACAGGGGGCCCGGATGGGGTTCCTCTGCGTATCCTGGGTCCGGAGGGCCTCATGGCGAGCCGCACGTCGAACCGGGATCGCATCCAGCGCATGGCGTTGGAGGCAGAAGCCACCAAGAAGGAAAAGGCCGAGAAGGCGAAACCGAAGAAGAAGGCCAAGAAGGCGGCACCCCGCAAGAAAGCAGCGACCAAGAAGGTGCCGGCCAAGAAGGTGAAGACCAAGAGGGCGGCGACCAGGAAAGCCGCATCGCGCAAGAAGGCGGGGGCGAAGGGGCGCGTCAAGATCGTCTGGGCCGTGTGCGTCCCGGCCGGCAAGGCGCTGAAGATCTTCCCCTACCGCGAGAAGGCGGGCGCGCAGGCCGAGGCCGACCGACTCACCGCCAAGAAGGGCACGCTGCACGTCTTGCGCAGCGAGCGGCAGCCGATGGCGGACGACGAGTAGCCCTGCCCACCGTGCATGACGATGCGGGGACGTCCCCGAGGCCGACCGACTCACCGCTTCCGGAGTCCCCCGATGTGGCCTTGGAGCGCGGTCGTGAGCCGGCCCAGGGACGCGGGCGGGAAGCGCTTCCGGATCACCTCGGACGGCGGCTCGGATTGGAAGTCCTCGACGAGCTTCTTGAAGAGACTCCGGTGCTTGGGCTTCCCCTCCTTCAGGAGGTGCATGAGCGCCCACGCCTGCGCGTAGCTCAGGGGCGCCGCCGCGTAGAACTCCTCGTGCGACCACGAGAGGAACTCCTCGAGGGGCACGAGTTCCTTCTCCCGCAGCACCTCGAGATAGAAGGCGTGGGGCGCGCCGAAGTGGAGCTTGCCTCGCTTCTTCTCCGCGTTCTGGTGGTAGACGGCCAGACCCTCGTTGAACCAGACCGGCGCGTCGGGCATCAGCCGATCCAGGTACTGGTGGAAGCCCTCGTGCCGGATCACCTCCAGCATCTCGTCACGGTTCGGGAGATGCCAGATGACGAGCTGCTTCAGGAGTGGGTTGTAGAGACCGGCCACGTTCTCGGAAGGGAGGCCGACGATCGCGCTGAACTCCGACATGTACTCGTGGAAGCCCTGCCGGCCGCTGAACACGTACACCGGATAGAGCCGTGACTTGTCCCGCGTGACCCAGTGGAGGTTCACGCGGTAGGCGATCAACGCTTCCTCGAGGATCCGGGCGGCCTCGATGCAGGTCTCCTTGCTGATGTCCGAGAGGACGTGGTAATTGCGTGACCGGTACTCGAAGGTCTGGTTCCACATCGGTCCCCGCACGGCCTTCACGACCATGCGGGCCACGAGCTCGAGGTCCGGCGACGACACGCCGCCCTGGACGGCCATCTCGGTCACGGTCTGGGCGGCGTCGGGCCGGGCGGCGTAGAGCATGGAGATCGCCGCCGTCTCGTAGGCGCGGGGCTCCCGCCGGTGGCGCTTGATCGCGTACCGGAAGGTCCGGTACGCCTCGTCGGTGCGCCCCAGGCGCCTCAGGACCTTGGCCTTGAGCAGCAGCGCGTCCAGGAAGTCCGGAGCGGCCCGCAGGCAGACGTCGAGCTCCTCGAGACCGCGCGTGAGCTCACCGCTCCCCACACGGACCCGGGCCGACAGGTGGGCCGTGATCGCAGGCGGCGCACCGGCCCGTTCCAGGGCGGCGATGGCGCGCTTGGCCCCGACCCAGTTCTCCTCGTCGATCAGGCTCTTCGCCCGCCGGATGGCACCCTGGTGCTTGCCCTCCACCGCAACGGGTGCTTCCGGCTCCGAGGGCGCCGGCGCCGCGTCCGTCGGCGCGGGATCCTCGAACAGCCAGCTCGGAAGGTACCGGGTCCTCTTGTACCTCTTGCGGAACTCCCGGAGCTCGGCTTGCGCGAGCTCGTCGAGCCGTTCCTGGATCCACCCGGGCTCGATCGTGCCCGCGAACCGCACCTGGGACCACCCCCGGACGTCGAAGCCGAGCAGGCCGTAGACGTTCTTCGACCGCCGTCGGTTGAACATCGTCTTGCCGTTGATGCCGACGGTGATGAGGCTCTTGGTGACCTTCAGCTGGACCTTGAAGCGGACCCCGGCCTCGATCGGCACGTCGTCCAGCTGCACGATCTTCCGCTCCCGCTCGCCGTCGTAGTGGAGGATCCGCGCGGGCATCCACTCGATCCGGTCGCCGATCTCGCGGCGGGGCGTGCCGAAGACGACCAGCCACGACTGAGGGCGCTTCGACCGGGGATCGATGCCACCGCTCAGGAGCATCCGCGGAGCGGAGCTCGGCCGACCCGGGTAGGCGTTTCCCGTCACCTCGAGGAGGAAGGGCCCGGTAACGGTTCCTGGCAGGCGGGTCCAGCCGCCTTGCCCGGGGTCGAGGTCCCCATCCGTGGTGGGCGTGTACCGGACGTGCAGGTATCCCTTCTCGCAGTCCCACTTCTCCACGCGGCCGCTCACGACGTCGTCGACGTCCGGCGCCTCGTACTGGAGGCCGAACGAGATCCGCTCGGCGAGGTCCTCGAGCTCGGCCCGGCGTGCGCGAGCGTACGACTGCCTCTCGTGCTTCCTCAGCAGGGACTCGAGCTTGCGAAGCGCGGACTTGAACTGCTCCTTCTTGCAGCAGCCGTGAATCCGCTCGACCGCTCGCTCGAACGCCTGCGCGTCTCCGCCCCGCTCCTCCGCGCGCAGCCCACTGCCCGACAGGAGCGCGAGCACGCCGACGAGCATCCCGACCGCCAGAGATCCTCGATTCACGATTTCCCTCCCCGCTGGGCCGGCGCGCATTGTAGCGAGTCGGGCCTCGACGCGCGCCCCCCTCGAGGCTCCGGCGCGGGTGGCGAGATCGCGGAGTCCGGTCCGCGTCGTGATCCTCCCGTCGTGGCAGGCAGCGCCCCACGTCGTCCGGGAAGGAAGTGGTCTCCCCTGGTCGTGGGGCATAGTGGCGGCATGATTCCGCACCAGGTCGTCGCAGGACAGCGCCCCGCGTTTCCGGACGGACTGGAGCCGCTGGACGATGGGCTGATCGCCGTCGGAGGCCGGCTCGCTCCCGATCTCCTGGTCGAGGCGTACCGCAAGGGGATCTTCCCCTGGACGGGGTCGGATCCGATCCCGTGGTACTCCCCCGACCCGCGACTCGTCGTGAGGCCTCGGGACGTGGTCGTCTCACGCCGCCTGGCACGGACGCTTCGGCAGGACCGTTTCGAGGTCCGCTACGACACGTGCTTCGAGGACGTCATGCGACTTTGCAGACGGACGCCGCGGTGGGGACGGCACGGGTCGTGGATCACCCCCAACATGATCCGGGCCTACGGCGAGCTCCACCGGCAAGGCGTGGCCCACAGCGTGGAGGTCTTCCTCCGGGAGCGCCTCGTCGGGGGGCTCTACGGGCTCGCGCTCGGTGCGGCCTTTTTCGGAGAGTCGATGGTGTACGTGGAGAGGGACGCGTCGAAGGTCGCGCTCGTCCACCTCTGCCGGCGGCTGGCGCGCAGCGGATTCGCCTTCCTCGACGCCCAACAGGTGACGGCCCACCTGCTCGGGATGGGAGGGACACCGATCCCCCGGGACCGGTTCCTGGAGGAGCTGAGGGAGGCCGTCTCGAAACCGGATCGCTGGCCGTTTCCCGAGGGTGAGCGCCCTCCCCTCCCTCGGGACGTCCGAGGCTCGCAAGCCGACTGAGCCCGTCGGACCCGTGCGGGAACGTAGGCTCCGTCCAGGAGTCGAGAGCATGCCGACGTCGGAATCCGGGAAGCGCACCGACCCGCCGGCCGGATGGAAGCTGGTCGAACGGACGGGGGACGGGGGCCCCGCGCGTGGGATCTCGTGGTCCCCCGGATCGCACTGGGCCGAGACCGTGCGTGCGAGGTCGAGTTGCGCTCGCCTCGTCTCGCTCGGCTCCACGCCCGGCTCGAGTGGATCCCGTCGTGGGGCTCGTGGAGGTTCGAATGCGTGGACGCGCGGGGGCCCTGCCTCGTGAACGGCCGGATCGTCGGCGAGCGCTGCCCGCTCGCTTCCGGCGACCTCCTGCAGCTCGCGGACGTGGAGCTGTGGCTGGAGTTCGCGGAGAGCGCGGTCGAGCCGTCCTCGCGCACGGAGCCCTTCACGCTGCAGGAGGTGCTCCATCGGGGCGCGCTCTTCGAGGTCTGGCTCGCGGAGGCCCACGGGCAACGCGTGTGCGTCAAGCGTCCACGCCAGGGTGGAAGGGAGGCTACGCCGGACACGGAACCGGAGGCATTCCGCGCAGACTGGTCGGTGTGCTTCTCGCGGCTCATCTCCCTCATCGGGAATGCAGGGACGGTGCTCACCCAGGCGCCCACGGACGAGTTGTTGGCGAGCGAGGCCGAACGCATCGAAGCCAGTGCCGGAGCGTGGCATCACCGCGTGCTCAGGGAGGTCCAGCTCGAAGAGGAGGGACGTTGTCTCGTACTCCCGTTCCACGCAGGTGCGCCACTCGGACGGATGCATCGAGAGGACCGTCGACGCGCCCTGCCCGGGCTTCTTCCCGGGCTCTGGGACGCACTGGCGGCCGCACCGCACGGCGACGTCCAACCGAACAACCTGATCGTCCGTCCGCGTGACGACGGATTCCACCTGATCGACCCGTGTGCAACCGTCCATCGGGCCATCGAGTCCGTCCCCCCCGACTTCGAGCAGGATCTCCTCTTCACCACGTCGCCTCGCTACTGCCCGTTCTTCCCTCCCTATCACGTCTCCCGGCTCTCTCTCGCCGAAGGACACCCGCTCTCCGATCACCTGGACGACTTCCTGCGCGGGCTCTCCATGGCCTCGCGTCCCGAGCGCGTCGGGGAGCAGACGATCGGCGTCGCATTCCACACGCGGAGCGTCGGCGTCGGCGAGAAGGTGCATCTCCGAGAGCCCCACCCCGGCGACCTGCAGGCACTGGGCATCGTCTACTACGAGGCTCTTGCGCGTCGACACCCCTTCTTCGACGACGCCTTCCCGGGACCCGGCTGGTTGGGCGGCCGCGCCGAGGATCACCGATCGGTGGGCTTCGACGCCGCACTCGACCGCGTCCGACGCGCCGTCACGCCGCCCTCCACGATCCAGCCGGACGTCTCCGAGGCGGAGGACCACCTCGCGCTGGCCCTCGTTCGCCTGGAGGTCCCCCACCGGGACGCTCTGGAGCGACTCGCACTCGAGGTGTGCACGTAGGGTCCCAGCCCCACCGCGAGTGACGCCTCGGGTCCGTAGGCTCTCGACGGGACGAACCCGGCTCTCGTACGAGGTTCCCGGCCACGGTACGGAGTCGACCGCGGTACGTGCTATCCTTCCGCGCGAAATGGGCACCTCCCGTCCGTCCGCGTCCCGCCGCCTGAAGTCCCCGAGTCCGGGAGCGCTGGTGTTCCACGGCCTCATCACCGCGGCCCTGCTTGCGATCGGATTGGGCCGTTCCGAGTCGTACGGCCCGGAAGACCCGCGTGCGATCGGTGCGTCCCTTCAGATCAAGAGAGCGCGCGAGGACGTGGCTGGGGCCCGACGCGCACTCGCCGCGGTCGAGTCGCGGTTCGAGAATCGCTCGCCCGGGGTCTCACCGAACGGGTCCGAGGGGGATCGGACGCCGGTCCTCCGCGTGGACGACCTGCTGCCGGCGACTGACGGTCCGCCCGCGGAGCTGGACCGATTCGCGGGCCGATTGGTGGATCTGCAGCGACGCGAGAGACGCAGCCGACTCCTGGCGTACTACGACACGGTCACCCGCCCGCTCCTGCCGGGCTACGACGACGCCGTGATCGCACGCGTGAGGCAGGCGTTCTCCGAGTACGCCGAGTCCATGCAGGCGATCCCCTGGGGCCGGTTCCACCTGCTCGAGGACGGGGCCGAGGAATCCTGGCGGCAGTACCTGGAGCGTCGGGACGGCCAGCTCCGGGAGATCCTCGCGCGCGACCTCCCTCCGGAGAAGGTCGAGCTGCTTCGCGAGCGGTTCGCCGTCCGCGTGCCCGCGCCAGGCGAACCGCTGCCGTCCCCGCGCCTGGCGGGGACCGCGGACGGCGGGAGGTAGATGGTCATGCGGTCCTTCCTGCTCCTGCTCCTCGTCGACATCGCCGTCGTCGCGGGAGGACTGGCCCTCTTCCGACCCGCACCCGGCCCGGTGCCTGCGGAGGAGGACCCCTCCACGGCGGCCGAGACCCGGCAACTTCGCGAGGAGGTCCGGCGTCTCAAGAGCCAGGCGGACTGGCTCGAGGCGCAAGCCTCCGCTGGGGCGAGCGTCCCGACGCCGGCGGCCCCCGGCGTCGCCTCCGCACCGCCCGCGCGCCAGGTGCCGCAGGTTCCGACCGAGGATCTCGACCGTCTCGAGGCGGCGCTCCAAGCCGTCAAGCAGCGCCGGGCGGTGAAGATGGCCGAGCAGACGCTCCGGACGGCGGTTGCACACGTGTTTCCCGATCTCACACCCGAGCAGCTGGACGGGGCCGCGGCAGCCGTCGTGGCCTATCGGACCCTGCTCACGAAGGCGCTGATGCCGGGCGGGGCAGGCGCACAGGAGGGTTACGAGACGGCGTCCGCGGATCTGAGGTGGCGCCTCTCCCGCGTGGTCTCGGCCAAGCAGGCGGACGACATCGTCCGGCACTACGCGGTGAGGCCCGGTCCT
>JAUXCH010000775.1 GCA_030618975.1 Planctomycetia bacterium | reverse complement strand
GAGTCAGGGCATACCCGAGTCAGGGCATACCCGAGTCAGGGCATACCCGAGTCAGGGCATACCCGCGTCAGGGAAGCCGGCGGACACGCAGGTCCTCGAAGGACGCGCTGCCGCGGTAGATGCCGATGCCTACGGGCGAGGGGCCGCCGGCCGCCGGTGCGACGAGCGCGCGGGCCCCGTCGATCCAGATCTCGATCGTGTCTCCCAGGCGCACGAGGACGAAGTCCGTCTCGCGGCGATTCTGGGTCATCGAGGCGGAGGCGCTGGGCGCCGCCGGCTGATCGTCCCGGGAGGGGAAGGTCCCGTTCACGAGCATGGCCTGGTTCTCGGCGCCCAGACGGACCTGGAGCGGGCAGGCAGACGGCGTCCGGATGCGAACGCGCACGACACAGTTCCCGTACGTCTCGGTTCCGAGCTCGCAGACCGACCAGCCGCTTCCCCGGTTCGCGGCCACGATGGCCTCGCCTGCCCGCTTCCAGGTGCCCGCACCGTCGGGGCGCAGCTCGCGCTCCATCAGGGACACCCACTCGCTCTCCTCGCCCATCCGGAGCTTCCAGAGCGCCTCCGTGAAGCTCTCGAATCCGACGGCTTCCCCGGCGCGCAGGCGCAGCAGGGTCTCGACCTCGGGCGGCGTCTCGTACGCGTCGAGCATCGCGAGCCACTTCTTCTCCGCGGCAGCGAGGCTCGTGCCGAGAGCCTGACGAACGGGCGTGCCGGTGTAGTAGCGCTTGACGCGCTGGGCGCCGTACGTGTCGAGGAGGAAGCGGAAGAAGCTGCCCGCGACGTCGTACGCGTTGAACTTCGGGTGCGCCCTCTGCCAGGCGTAGAAGTCCCCACTAGCGAGACCCCTCAGGTCGGGCAGCGTTCCTCGCTCGCGGTAGAAGGCGGCGACCGCGTGGACGTGGACCCCGTGTACGTGCTCGAGCACCGCGTTGGCGAGACCGTCGGCGAAGAAGCCGTTCCGCTCCTCCTCGCCTGTCTTCGGGAGCTGATGCGCCACCATGTGCACCATCTCGTGGCGGCGCGTCTGGTCGTTGTCGTAGGGCACGTGGATGGCGTCGCCGGACGAGAAGCCCCCGTTTCCCGTCGTGCCCGTGAGCGCCTGGAGCGCCGGCACGTCGTCGTAGAGGTACAGGGTGAGGCCGCCCATCGGCTGCACGTCGAGCCGCTCGCAGATCCACCGGAGATCCCGCTCGGCCGCCGCGGCCACGCGCGGCGCGGATGCGCCGGCCCGGGACCCCGGCCGGTAGCGCACCTCGACGTGCCCGCTCGAGACCGCTCCGGTGTGGGTCTGGGCGTCCTCGGCGCGCGCAGCGATGGCGACCAGTGCCATCGACAGGAGGAAGGTGAGCGTGCGCATGAGGGCCTCCCCGCTTCCGTCGGAAGACGGAGGGGCAGGGTACTACGCGGGGCGTCCGGCCTTCCACTCCCGCCACGCATGGAGCGGCGTCCAGTCCAGCAACCGGCCGGCGCGGCGCGTGGCCACGAGGGCGCGGTACGGATCCTCGCGGAAGTACGCCGGGTCGCGGATGGGGACGTCGGGCAGCAGACGACCGGCGAGCTCCAGCGACGACGCTCCCGCGCTCGAGACGTCCGGCGCGCAGAGGAGCAGCCGGACGTGACCGGGGTCCTCGCAGCGAAGCGCCCGCGCGCACGCCGACGCGCAGTCGCGGACGTCGAGAAACGCGCCGTACTCCCAGTAGGGACTCCACTCGAACGCAGGGTCGGCCGCGCGGGCGGCATCGATCCGCGCGTACATCCCGTCGTCCCAGACGGCGGGCGGCCGGAGGCAGACGGTCGCGATTCCCGTCGAGGCGGTGAGTCGCTCGCAGAGATCCTCCGCGCGGAGCTTCGAGACGCCGTAGGGCGACTTCGGCTGGCAGGGGTGGTCGTCGTCGAGGGGCAGGTACTCGGGTGAGCCTTCTCCGCGGAAGATGCCCAGCGCGTTGACGCTGCTCGCGAAGACGACGCGCTGGGCGCCGGCTCCCCGCACGGCGCCGAGCACGTTCGCGGTGCCCCGCAGGTTGACGCCGAGGGTCTCCACGGCGCCGGCTCCCGGGTCGACCACGGCGGCGAGGTGCACGACGGCGTCGCAGCCCCGCATCGCCTTCAGCAGCGCGACCTCGTCGAGGACGTCCTGCCCGCGTCGGCGGTCGAACGGGACGACCTCGTCCCCCTCGGCCTGCAGGAGCTCGACGAGCCGCGTCCCGATCAGGCCTTCGCACCCGGCGACGAGGATCTTCATCGTGTTCCACGCTACCTGACGGCAGGTGCCCTCTCCCCGGGTCCCGGAATCCGGCCCCCGCTCGGCGGCGTGGACCGCGACCCCCCCTCGCCGTGGACGCCCCGCCGCCAGCCCGCGTCGACGTGCACGGGCTCCCGTTCGCGGCCCTTCGGCCCGTCGAGGAGGGTGCGACGCTGCCCTGCGACGGTCCTCATGAATACAGCTTTGACATAAACTCCATGAATATGTGAACATGCCTCCATGAGAACCACGATCGAGATCCCCGACTCCCTCTTTCGCCGCAGCAAGGCGGCCGCGGCCCTGCGTGGGGAGTCCCTGAAGGACCTCGTGTCCGCCGCCCTGCGAGCCTATCTGTCGGGCCACGGCGGGGACGCTCCCTCGCAATCGGGGTGGCGAAGCGTCTTCGGCCGGGCCAGGCGTGAGGACGTGGAGTCGGTCGAGGCGATCCTCGCCG
>JAUXCH010000921.1 GCA_030618975.1 Planctomycetia bacterium | reverse complement strand
TCACCGGCGACCGGAGCGCGCCGAAGGTGGCCGCGCCCGACGTCCCCGAGGGCCTGCGGCCGAGGCTTCGCCGGGCCCGGGTCGCGGCCGGCGTCGAGGAGCGCCTCCACCCCACGCTGCCCGCGGCCTTCGAGGACGGTCGGGCGGGCACCCTCCGGGCCAGCCTGTACGAGGCCTCGCCGGAGGCGGTGCGGAAGCACGCGGCCGCCGTGCGGCGGGCGCTCAGGGAACGGCCCGAGGCGCGCGTCCGCCAGGCGGCGGCGATCGCGCTCCTGGGCGCCGGGCTCGACGAGGGCGGACGGGTCGCCCCCCTCGTCTGGGAGGCCGTGAACGACCCGGTGGAGGGTCCGGAGGCGCGACGGGAGGCCGTGAGACGCCTGGGCGAGGATCCGGGCTGGAACGAGGCCGTCTGGCTCGAGGCGGCCACCTCGCAGGCCGCCGGAGGGAGGAAGTGATGCGCCGCGTCGCCCTGCTCTCCCTGACGCTCCTGACGCTCCTGGCAGCGCTCGCAGCCCTCGGACGCGCGGAGGACCGCGTGGACCTCGAGGCGCTGCGCGTTCGCCTGCTCGAGGCGCAGACGCGCGCCGCCACGGACGAGGCCCTGGACGCGCTCGCCGACCGGATCGGGCAGAGGCCGGGGTTCGCCGACCACGGAGCGTTCGCCGACTACCTGGGTCGCCTGCCCGGCGAGGCGGCCTCGCGGTCGCGGGTCCGGCTCCGGCGCGGCTGGGCCTATCTGGCAGCCGCGCGGACGCAGGCGGCGATCGACCTCCTCGAGGGCCTGGCCGCCGGCGGCGGCGAGGACGGCCCCGTCGCCCGCGCCTACCTCGGGGAGGCCACCCGGCAGGGCGGAGACCTCGAACAGGCCGTCCTGCACCTCGCGGCGGCCGTCGCCGCGGGCTACCACGACGCGTTCGTCGTGGACGCGGCGCTGAAGACCACGTTCCAGCTGAGGCAACGCAAGGCCTCCAAGGCGTTCGACGGCCTGCCGGACTACGTGGGTGCGCTCGAGACCATCCTGGAGGCGTACGCGCACGCACACGCGCGCGCCCCCACCACGCTCCACGGCGTCGCCGCGCGCTGGCTGCTGGACGACTACGGCGCGTACGCCGTTCCCGGTCGCGACCGCGCGATGGCGTGGGCGGCGAAGGCGGCGGAGCACGCACTGGCGGCGCTCGGGCAGGACGGCCGCGCCGCCGCGGGCGACGGCACGCAGCTGGCCTTCGATGCCGCCGCCGCCCTCGAGCCCGAAGACCGGGAGAGCGCGGGCCGCACGCCGCGGTTCGACCTGCTCGCCTGGGCGTACCGCCTCGGAACCCGACCGGACGAGGACACCCACACGATGCCGGCGGCCGTCGCGCTCCTCGCCGAGGCCGCGCTCCTCGAAGAGCGGTACGAGCTCGCCGAGCGCCTCGCGCGCGAGCGCCTCGACCTGTCCGACAGCCCGGCGGCGCGGCGCGTGCTCGCCGCGCTGCCGCCGGACGTCGGGGAGTAGCCCACCGCGACGCCACGCGCTACGCGCCATGCGCCATGCGCCATGCGCCACGCGCTATGCGGGCGACGCGGCGCCGTGCGCGAGCGCGATGCAGGCGAGGTTCACGAGCGTCTGCGCGCTCGCCGACTGGTAGCCCACCACGACGGGCTTCCGCATGCCGAGGAGGATGGGGCCGACCACCTCGCCGCCGGCCAGGTACTCGAGGAACTTGTAGCCGATGTTGGAGCTCGAGAGGTCGGGGCAGATGAGGACGTTCGCGTCGCCCTGGATGAGGCTGTGCGGGAAGAGGCCCTCGGCGACGGCGGGCGAGAGCGCGACGTCGACGTGCATCTCGCCGTCGACCACGAGGTCGGGGCGCTTGTCCCGGATCAGATCCACCGCGCGCGCGACCCGCCGCGCGTCGGGATGATCGACGCTGCCGAACGTGCTGAACGAGAGCATCGCGACCTTCGGCTCGACGTCGAACGCCTTCGCCATGTCGGCCGCCGTGATGGCGATGTCGCACAGCTCTTCGGCGGAGGGATTGATGTTGATGGACG
>JAUXCH010000923.1 GCA_030618975.1 Planctomycetia bacterium | reverse complement strand
GGAGGCCGTGCCGGCGGGTGCGCTCGACGGGGTGGAGGATCGCCGGCGGATCGCCGTGATCCTCGGAGGGCACGGCTACGTGCCGTCCTCCGAGAACACGCTGTCTCTCGTCCGCCACCTGGCCGCGGACGGGTGCATGGATCTCGAGGCGCTCGCCGCGGAGCCCGGGTACCGGCGTGAGCAGCTGTCGTGGAGGCTGCCCGACGTCGTGCCGGCGCTGACGGCGCGGATGCTCGACGCGCGCGGCATGGCGCTCCCGATCGTGTCCGCGTGCGCGGCGGGGACGCAGGCGATCGGGGAGTCCCTGCGCCTGCTCCGGGACGGGCGTGCGGACGCGGTGGTGACCGGCGGCGTGGAGCCGCTCCTCACGCACACGTACTACCTGAGCTTCGCGCTGCTCGGCGCCCTGACGCGGCGCTACGCGTCGCCCGAGACCGCGTCGCGCCCGTTCGACCGGCGCCGGAACGGATTCGTGATCGCCGAAGGCGCGGGCGCCCTCGTGCTGGAGACGCTCGCCGGCGCGCGTCTGCGGGGCCGGCCGGTGCTCGGCGAGGTGCTGGGCTACGGCGACTCCTCCGACGCGTACCGCATCACCGACGTGCACCCGCAGGGCGACGGCGCCCTCAACGCCATGTCGCGTGCGCTGGACGACGCGGGCCTCGCCCCCGACGCCGTCGAGTACGTCAACGCGCACGGAACGTCGACGCCCATCAACGACCCCGTGGAGACGCTCGCGCTGAAGCGCCTGTTCGGCGAGCGAGCTCACGACGTGCCCGTGTCCTCGAACAAGTCGATGATCGGACACACCATCGGGGCCGCCGGGGCGATCGAGGCCATCCTGACGCTGAGGGGCATGCAGGCGGGCCTCCTGCTCCCGACGATCAACCAGGAGGTGCGCGACCGCAAGTGCGACCTCGACTACGTGCCGAACGAGGCCCGGCCCCTCGAGCACCGCACCGCCCTCTCCAACTCGTTCGGGTTCGGCGGCCAGAACGGCTGCCTCTGCCTGGGTGCCCTGGAATGAGCGCGCGCGTCGCCATCGTCGCGGCCGCCGCCCGTACCGCCCTGGGGGAGGATCTCGACCGGACCTGGAAGGCGTTGGCGGCGGGCCGCAGCGCCCTCGCCCCCCTGCGGGGTTTCGACGCGGCCGGCTACGGCGATCCGTGGGCCGCGCAGATCTGGTCGGAACCGGCGACACCCGAGGAGGACCCCGCGATGCGGATCCTCGGACGGCACGGCCACCTGCTGGAGCGCGTGGTGGCCGACGTCCACGAGCGGACGGGCCTGGAGTCGGTCCCGCCCGACCGCGTGGGGCTGTTCGTCTCGATCGGGGTGGCGGACTCCGTCGTGGACGACCTGGCGCCGGCGGTGGTGGCTTCGCGCGACGAGGCGGGGCGGCTCGACCTGAAGCGCTTCTTCGCCGGAGGCTATCGGCACGTGCACCCGCTCTGGCCCCTGGCCGCGCTCAACAACGTCGCCGCGGGACAGATCTCGATCGACCTCGACCTGCGGGGCGACAGCTTCGTGCTCTCCTCGCAGGCGGACGGCTGTGTGCGGGCGCTGCTCGAGGCGATGCACGCCGTGCGGGACGGCTCGACCGACGCGGCGCTCGCGGGCGGCGTGGCCGAGCCGATCGGTCCCGCCTCGCTCGCGAGGCTGAAGCTCCGCGGCGCGTTGGGCGACGGCGCCGCCGCGCCGCTGTCCGCGGACGGCGCGGGCACCTCGCCGGGTGAGGGTGCCGCGGCCTTCCTCTTCCAGCGCGAGGTCGCGCTGGGCGCATCGTTGCCGCTCGCGTTCCTGCGCGGCGGCACCACCACCTGGGGCCGCGCGCAGGACCGGCCCGGCCCGACCGGTGACGCGTTTCGCCGCGCGATCGGCGGGGCGCTCGAGGCGTCGGGCCTGGAAGGCCGCGACGTCGACGCCGTCTTCCTCCACGCCGAGGGGCGGGCCGACCAGGACGCCGCCGAGGTGGAGGCCGTCCGGGACGCGTGCGGCGACGGCCCCCGTCTGGTCGCGACCAAGGGC
>JAUXCH010000467.1 GCA_030618975.1 Planctomycetia bacterium | reverse complement strand
CCTCCAGGGCTAGCGGACCGTCACGCGCAGCGTCTCGGCCTCGACGCGCAGCGCGAGTCCCTCGGGAACCACGAGCAGCGCGAGCGCGTGGTCGAGCGGGCGCTTCTCGAAGGCCTCGGTGAACCCCGCGCGCGCGCAGTGCCGGGTCGCCGCGGGATCGACGACCATCCGGACGCCGGAGTCCCGTGTGAGGATTCCCACCGCCTTCGCGAGGGGCGCCTTCTTCAGCTTGCAGGTCACGAGGTGCGACACGAGCGCGGCGGCCGTCGCTTCGGGGAGCGCATCGGCCCCGTCCACGGACACGCTGCTGGGCATGGCCTGCAGACGATCGCCGGTGCTGACGTAGAGGACGCCCCACTGCACGGTGTGCGCGAGGTCTCTCGTCGCGCAGAAGACGAGCAGGGCGTCCCCTACGGACGAGTCGCCGAGGTAGTCCTCGAAGTCGACCAGCCGCTCCTTCTTCGTTCGCCCGCGAATGGCGGCGGCTTCTGGATCGCCCCGACGATCGGATCGTCGAGCTGGACGGTCACCTTCTTCCGCCCGAGGGCGCTCTCCACCTCGACGCGGAGCCTGGCGTGCACGGCGGTCTCCTCCACGGCCTGGGCCAAGGGGAGGTTCACCACGTGTCGTACGATCCACCTCTCGACGCGGGCTTCGTCTTCGGCCAGCGCCCGAACACACGGGACGAGCAGGAGGAAACCGAGGAGGAGCCGGGCCACGGGGAGCCTCCGGGGAGAGGGCCGCCAGGGTACGGCAGGGCACGCTCCGCCGGGAGAGCGCGGCAGGCGCCCGGTTCATAGGGCCTGCAAACCGTTCACGGGCACGTTGACGGAGCGCGGGGGCAGGGGGACAATGCCGGCCAGGGCGTGGACCGGAAGAACCGACCCCGGATCCCGGCCCCCGCGGAGGTACACCGTGACGCACTCGAGGCTCCTCCCGCTCCTGCTCGCGACCAGTCTCGCCCTCCTCCTCCCTGCGTGCGGCGGCGGACAGACGACCTTGCCCTTGCCGCGCGTGGTGCCGCCGCCGGTGCCGGTATCGGCCAAGCTCGTGCCCGTCCGGGACTGCGAGGACCTGGATGCCTGGCTCGTGGACGTCGGCGTGGACCGGTTCGTCCATCTCTGGGAGATGCGCGGTTACGACATGCCGATGCCCCTGCCCGGGCCGGTGGGACCGCCGAGCGACGGTGACACGGCGGGCGGTGACCGCGACGCGCCTTCCGACTACACCTCGACGAACGTGCAGGAGGCCGGCGTCGACGAGGTCGACGTCCTCAAGACGAACGGCGAGACGATCTTCTACCTCCAGGACGCCGTCCTCCACGTGCTCGACGCGTGGCCCGCCATCGACGCCCACGAGATCGCGCGTGTGGACCTCGACGGATGGGGCGGAGGGATCTTCCTCGTCGAAGACCGGCTCGTCGCGTTCACGGCGATCTTCGAAGGCGGGTACGGACCGGTGGAGCCCGGCCTGCCGCCGCCCTTCCCGCCGATGGGTGGGGAGCGGGAGGACGAGGGGGAGGCGGACGAAGGGGAGGCGGACGAGCCCTTCACGGCCATCAGGGTCACGATCCTCGACGTCGCCGATCCGGCCGCGCCCGAGGTCGTGTCCACGTTCGACATCGAGGGGAGTCTCGTCGGTGCCCGGCTCGTGGACGGACGGATCGTCCTGACCGCCATGCACGCGCCGAGCTTCTCCGATCCCGAGCTCGTGGAGGCACTGGAGGCCCTGGACCTGCCGGACCCGGGGGACTTCGGCGAGCGGGAACGCGAGGACGCGGCCGCCGAGGTCCGGGCGCGCGTGCGCCCCGTGATCCAGGACTACGTCGCGCGCGCCGGACGCGCGCGCTTCCTGCCCGATCTCCGCGCCGAAGACGGAACCCGGACCGAGCTCCTCGAGTGCACCGACCTGTACCGGCCCGAGCGCGCGGCCGATCTCGCCGTGCTCTCCGTGGTCGTGTTCGACCCGTCCAGCACCGCCCCGCCCCAGGGCGCCGGTGTCATCGCGAACGGCTGGCAGCTCTACGCGTCGCCCGAAGCGATCTACGTCGCCCAGGACTCGCGCTGGTGGCGGTGGTCGGACCGCGAGTCGCGCTACGCCGAGACCCACATCCACCGCTTCGACCTCGGTGACGGGGCACCGGCCTACCGCGCGTCGGGCAAGGTTCCGGGCTGGGTCTTGAACCAGTTCTCGATGTCGGAGTACGAGGGCAACCTCAGGGTCGCCACGACCGACCAGACGTGGGGTGCGTGGTGGTGGGAGCCCAGGCCCGGCATGGGCGGGGCGGTGCCTCCCCCCGTGGACGACGCGCCGATGCCGCTCCTGACGGCCGCCGAGGCGCCGGCTCTCGACGCGAACAACGTCTTCGTCCTGCGGCCGGACGGCACGGACCTCGTGCTCGTCGGCGCCCTGCGAGGCGTCGCGCCCAACGAGCAGATCCAGGCCGTGCGATTCCTCGACGAGATCGGCTACGTGGTGACCTTCGAGCAGGTCGACCCGCTGTTCGTCGTGGACCTCGGCGATCCGACCGCCCCGACGATCCTCGGAGAGCTTCACCTCACGGGGTACTCGACCTACCTCCACCCCTTCGGGGAGGATCACCTCATCGGCATCGGCCGGGAGGGCACGAACGACGGCCGCATCCTCGGGCTTCAGCTCCAGCTCTTCGACGTCGCGGACCCGGCGCATCCGGCTCGCACGCACCAGGAGCTCCTGGGGCTGGGCGAGACGGGCTGGTCCTGGTCGGAGGCCGAGCACGACCACCACGCCTTCACCTTCCAGCCCGCGCGCAGTCTCCTCGCCCTGCCCGTGACCCTCGAGGACCACGGCTGGACGCGGGACGAGTACTCGCACTTCTCCGGCATCATCGTCTACCACGTGAGCACCGAGGACGGCTTCGCGGAGATGGGCCGCGTCTCGCACACCGGCTTCGTCCGCGAGATCGAGTGCTCACCCGATCAGCGGCTCGACCCGACGACGGACGACGACTGCGACGGCTACATGTACCCGTGGTTCGCCCACATGCAGCGATCCCTCTTCATCGAGGACGTGCTCTACGCGTTCTCGAACGTGGGCGTGACCGTGTCCACGCTCGACGCCCTCGACGAGCCGATCGTCACGATCCCCCTCCGGTAGCGGAAGCGCGAATCTCCTCGTCCTCGAGGTCACCGGCGAGACGCAGCGCCTTGTCGAGGTCGACGATGGGGTTCCCCATCGCGAAGACACGGGCACCGTAGCGACGGCGCCGGGGAGGCCGTTCCAGGCTGCCGAGGCCGGCCCGGAGAGCCCGGTTGACCAGTTCCTCGAGCGACAGACCCGACGACTCCGCCGCTCGCCTCAGGTCCCGCATCAGGGCATCGTCGATCGTCAGGGTGGCTCGCATGGAAGCATCATGGCCTCCGGACCGGGATCCGCCTTCGCACGCCCGGTCGTCGCGGCTCCTGTCGCGGCTCCGGGGCTACCCGTCGAGCCGCTTGCGCGCCTCGTTCAGCCCTTCGCCCATCTCGGCCCGCCACTCGGGTGCTTTCTGCTCGAGCTTGGCGAGCACGCGCGCCCCGCAGTCGGCGAGGGAGAGTCCGTAGCGGTCCGAGAGCTCGGCGAGCGTGGCGAGCACGTCGCCGATCTCGCCCGCGAGCGCGTCCGTCGAGACGTCGCTCGCGTAGACCTCCTTCTCGAGGACCCACTTGAGGACCTCGCCGCACTCCTCGCCCAGGGCGAGGGCCGCCCCCATCCGCGGATGCTCGAGACCCGCCGTGAGACGCCTGGCTTCGCTCTGCAGGAAATCGAGATCCATGCCTGCCTCCCGAGGGGATCTACCGATCATCCCCGGGAACCGGGCGCTCGTACAACACCAGGTGTCCCGGTCCGGCCTCGTCGTCGAACGCGAGGGCGGGCAGGACGCGCAGACCCGCGCGCCGGGCGGCCGCCTCGCCGGCCTTCGTCTCCTCGGCCTGGAGCGCACGCCCCTTCCAGTGCGCGATCCGGCCGGCCGGGGCGAGCCAGCCGGCGGCCATGCGCACGGTCTCGTCGAGCCGTCCCACGGCGCGCACGGTGACGAGGTCGACGGCCCCCCTCACCTCGGGGTGCTCGCGGAGCAGCTCCCGCCCGTCGCAGCTCGCCACCGACGTGTTCGAGAGCCCGACGGACTCGACGCACGTCGCGACGGCCCGCGCCTTCTTCGCACGCCGCTCGACGAGCAGCACGCGCGCCTCGGGCCACGCGAGCGCCGCGGCGACCCCGGGCAGGCCGTTGCCGGTACCCAGGTCGACGACGAGGCCCGGGGCCGTCTCGACCGTGCGCGCTACCGCGAACGCGGAGAGCGCGAGCACGTCGACCGCGCGGTCGAGTCCCCGGGCCCCGGTCAGGTTGACGTGACGGTTCGCCTCGAGGACGGCCTCGAGATAGCGGAGGAGACGCGCAAGTCTTGCCGGGTCGTCGGGAAAGCCGCGATCCCGAGCCACCGCGGCGAGGCGCTCGAGGAGCGAGGCGTGCTCGCCCTTCGCCGCCACGCGCTAGCCTGCAGCTCGCTTCTTCGCTTCGCGCTCGCGACGCATGGCCACGCCCTTCAGCGCGGCCTGGCGTGCGATCTCGCGGAGCTCGGCCTCGCGGATGACGCGGTAGGCCCGCAGATCGGCCGCCTGGTTCCACACGTCGCGCACCGTGTCCACGCCCTCGAGGGCGGGCACTGGCGCGGCGGCCTCCGGCGCGTCGGCGCCGGCGTCGTG
>JAUXCH010000006.1 GCA_030618975.1 Planctomycetia bacterium | reverse complement strand
GATGATGCGGATCCTGGCCGCCCAGACGGGCGGGCGCTACGTGGGCCTGATCAAGTGAGGGTCGGCGGGACGGGGCAGGCGTCGGCCTGACGAGGCAGGGCGCCCGAACCCCGATCGAAGCCGGGGCTGGATCCCGAGCGGGCCGGACCGGGTGGAGTTGGCCGTCCACGGCTCTGTAGGGTGTCGTGACGAAGGGACGATTGGCGCGAGGTGCCGGCCTCCAGGATACTGACACCGCCCTCTCTGACCTGGGCGCGTTCGAGACCTCGAGTTGTATATGCAACGAAAGGAGACGTCGCGCTCGACTGCCGTTCTGCGCAGCGCCTGCGTAGGCCAGATCCTCCGTTTCAACGTACGCAGGGCGGGACCCATACGATCGACGGTGGGGCTTCTCGACCGTCACGCCCCCGCACGATCGTGCTCAGGCAGGGGGGGGGAAGACGGTGGGGATGACCTTGCGGCGGTGCCGGCGGTAGATGCGGAAGTCGTTTCGGTCCACCGTAATCACGCTGTAGCCCGGATGGAGTTCACTCATGCGGACGAGGCAGAGATCCGCGAGGTCCGGGTTGCGGTCCGCATACCGGTCTGCGAGGGTCTTGAGCTCCGCGAGGTGCTCGGAGCAGTGGAAGGTCAGGGTGATCAGGCCTTCATCGAGCAGGGCGAGGACGAGAGGCAGGTTCCGCAGGTGGAACGCCGCTTCGGCGAGCACGGCCTCACAGGTCAACAGGGGCTCTGTGACCCGCTTGGCCAAGCCGACCGCCCAGTCGTGGTGCTGGTCGTTGCGGTTGGCGAACGCGACGAGGAATCCGGTGTCCGCGATTCCCTTCACGATTCCTGGAAGCCCTTCCGGGTCGAAAGATCCCGCGGTCCACTCACGGTGCCTGCCAGCCGGAGGAAGGACTGGCCCGGGTCGGAGGTCATGGCTCGCTCGAGATGCTCCCGGATGATCCGGCCTCGCGGCAAACCGGTCGTCCGGGCGGTGGTCTCGAGCCAGACGGCCAGCTCCTGGGTAATGCGGATTGTGATTGTGTGACTCATAGAGCCGTATTGTATTGCACGCAGTCGCCCGGGGCAAGGACCTCGGGCAAGGAGCTGGCGCATCGAACGGTGGAAGCCAGCCGTCAGCGTGCCGGTCCGGCCGGCGAGGACACGCCGGGAGACGCGGTGCTGCTCGTGTCGCGTCCGGCATCCGGGCGCAGGTGCGCACCCGTCGCGTCGCGTCTGCCCCTTCAGGTTGTATAGGCAACGAATCGGCCCGCCGTCTCGAGCCGGTGCGCAGGAGTCGGGCCTGCGCACCTTCGCCGTCGTGCTCGGCGAAGGCGGGGGCGCCGCTCCGTGGCGGCAGCCCCGTGCCCGAGCGCAAGCGGTGTGCCGCCGCCATCAAGTCACCAATCTCCTGATCGCTGAAGACGTAGGGTTTCGGACGGCGTCGTCCGGTGGGGAGGGGACCTCGGGGTGGAACCTGCGTCCGTGGGTCCGTGGCGTGAAGCCACATGGCGAACCCTCGCACGATGCCGAACCGACGAGCGCACGTGGCGTCGGTGACGTTGCGTGGCTTGACGGCCCATCGAACGGCGATGTCGATGGTGACGAACTCCGCGTCTTCGTACTCCACGAAGTCGCCGAAGCGTCGCAGTGCCGTGGCCGGCCAACGGCGCTTCGTGCCGAGGGCACGTAGGGTTTGGAGGTGCTCCGTCAGGGCGTCGTGGAGCAGGCTCATTCCTGACCGCCTTTGATCGGACACGGCCGGGCGATGCCGCGCAGGGTCTCGAGATCGACCTTCGCGTAGACCTGGGTAGTGTCGCTGCAGCGGTGACGCAGTACTTGGGAGATCTCGCTCAGCCGCGCCCCGTGCCGGATCATCCGTGTGGCGAGGCTGTGGCGGGAGATGTGCGTATCGACTCGACCTGCGGACGAAGGTCGGTGCGCCTGAGGGTTGCCCTCGCGGCGAGGCACATGGCCGTTGGACCTGAGAGCCCTGCCTGCGGCATGCACCGGCGGTGGAAGACCCTTCGAGAGGATCGGCGCCCGCGACCGTGCTGAATGTAGAGGGCCAGCGCCTCACCTACGTCCTCGAGCAACGGCAGGCGATCTCGGAATCCGCCCTTGCCTCGTACGCGATCTCACCCGCGTCCCAGCGAGCGTCGTCGAGCTCGAGCGTGGCGGGACCGCATCGCCTGGTCGCCCGGTCCCGACGAGATCATCCTGATGACGTGCGCGATCCCCTGGGCCCCCAGCGATCCCGACGCGATGGTCGGCCAGACCGAGGTGGGAGCGGCCATCGGCCTCGAGGCCCGCCTGCGCATGGTGCCGATCCACTCCCTGGGCGTGGGGCCGCACCCCTTCGAGATGATGCGGATCCTGGCCGCCCAGACGGGCGGGCGCTACGTGGGCCTGATCAAGTGAGGGTCGGCGTGACGAAGCAGGGGTCGGCGTGACGAAGCAGGGCGCCCGACCCCCGCTCGGAGCGGGGGAGTGGAGCCCGAGCGGCCCGGGGTTGGTACGGAGTTGCATCCGTGGGGGGGTGGATCGCGCTCGTGCGGGCCCCGAGTGGTAGAATCCAGGCATCCCTGGCCCGTGGGAGACGACCATGCTGCGTCCGCTGCCCCCCGTCCTGATCCTCCTCCTGCTCGGGAGCGTGCTCCTCCTTGCGCCGCTCGCCGCGGCCGAGGAACCGGATCCCAAGTCCAGCGCCATGATCGCGTCCGACGAGGACGCCGCGGCGGCTCTCGACCAGTTCAAGACCGAGTACCGGGCGCGCGGGCTCAAGGGCGAGGAGAAGCTCAGCCAGCGCGACTGGGCGATGAGCGAGCTCGCCCGCCTCCAGCACCCCGACATCGTGGATGCGCTCGCGAAGATCTCGAAGGGCTCCAACAAGACCCTGCGCATCCTCGCCGTCATCTACCTCGGCGAGCAGACCGAGTTGCCGGGTCTGGCCGGCCCCAGGATCCTCAAGGCGTTGAAGCGCGGTGCCAAGGAACCGATCCTCGTCCTCTCGGCGCTGCAGAGTCTCGGCAACCTGCGGTATCTCGGCGCGGCCGACCAGCTCGGGGCGTACCTCGAGCATCGCGACTTCGCGATCAAGAAGGCCTCGATCCAGGCCATCGGTCAGATCGGCGAGATGCGTCTCTGGAAGGAGATCCTCCGGCTCGCCGGCGTGGAGGTGAAGTCCGGCGAGGACGTCAACGCGGGCACCGATCAGCAGAACAACAAGGAGGAGGTCGTCGAGGAGGGCTACTCCTACGAGGGCGTCGAAGTCACCTACGACACGGGTACGGCGGGCGACGGCGACCAGAAGATGGCCGAGAAGATCGGCAAGGCGAAGCTCGCCGCGAACAAGGCCGCTGCCACCAAGGGCAAGGGTGGAGCCGGCGGTGGGGGCGGAAGCGTCGGCTCGACGGCCACCGGCAAGGGCGGCGTCGCCCGCGATCCCAAGGAGCTGCTCCCCTTCGTCCTGCGCACCCTGTGGCTCCTGACCGGCGAGCGCTTCCAGAACTCCCACGAGGTCGCCAAGTGGGTGCGCGCGAACCGCCAGACGATCCGCGAGCGCATCGAGGTCTTGAACGCCATGGAGAAGGCGCAGAAGGAAGAGGCGAAGGAACTGCGCTAGGCGGTTCCCTTCGACTCGGCCTGACGTTCTCCCTCGGGGCAGCCTCGCCCAGGGCCAGCCTCGCCCAGGGTCTGCCTCGCCCAGGGCCAGCTTGGTTCCGTGTCAGCCTCGCTCCGGTCCGGCGTCGTTCGGGGCCGGCTGCGCTGGCTCCGCTCAGGATCCTTCGGATTCGCCGAAGAGTTGCCGTGCCTCTGCGAGCTGCGCGGGACGGCCGATGTCGATCCAGAGGCTGCCGTCCACTCGGAACGGGAGGATCCGGGCACCCTCCCCGGCCAGGCGGAGGTAGGGCTCGAGGATCGAGAAGGTCCCTCGCTCGGTGATGCGCGAGGGCAGGGTCGCCTCGACCACGTGGACGCCCGCGAACGCCAGCCTGCGGGTCGCCCCATGGGGCTCGCGGACCCGGATCTCCAGGCCCTTCGTCTCGTCGACGCGTCCCAGCAGCCCGTCGTCGTCGAACAGCAGGAAGCGGCTCGTCGGGCGCTCCATCACGGCGAGCGTCGCCAAGGGGGTGCGCCGCGCGTGGGCTTCGGCCAGGGCGCCGAGAGGCAGATCGGTGAGCACGTCCGCGTTGTGCAGGATGACCGGGTCGTCGGGTCGGAGCAGCGCCTTGGCGTGGACGAGCCCCCCGCCCGTCTCCAGGGGCCGTTCCTTCTCGTGGGCCAGGAGGACCTCGATGCCGAACGCGTCCCGCTCGCGGATGAACCGTTCGATCCGCTCCGCGAATGGATGCACGTTGACGACGACACGGTCCACACCCGCCTCCGCGAGACGGCGGATCACACGCTCGAGCATCGGCACCCCACCCACCTCCACGAGCGCCTTCGGCGCGTGCTCGGTGAGGGGCCTGAGACGGGTGCCCAGACCCGCGGCGAAGACGAGGGCCTGCATCAGGAGGACACGTCCGCGGCGTCCGACGGCGCGCCGGGCGGAGCCCACGAGACGGCCTCGGAGTGGTCCACGCGCACGCGGACGTCGGGGTATCGCTCCCGGAGATGGAGGGCGAGTCGCTCGGCGAAGTAGACCGACCGGTGCTGGCCCCCCGTACACCCGAAGTGGACGTCCAGGGCCTGGAAGCCGCGCTCCTGATAGACCTCGACCTGCGCGTCGACGAGCGCCTCGGCGTGCGCGAGGAACGACCGCGCTCCGGGTACGGACTCGAGGAAGGAGATGACCGGTGCGTCCCGCCCCGAGAGCCTCGCGTAGGCGGGATTGCGCCCGGGGTTGTCGACCGCGCGGCAGTCGAAGACCATCCCTCCGCCGTGTCCCCCCCGATCGCAGGGATAGCCCCGCTTGTAGCTGAAGCTCCCCACGTGGACCGTGAGCACGCCGTCGTCGGGCGCAGGCGGGGGCCGCAGCTCCTCGGACGCACAGACGCGGTCCAGCACCGCCCGCAGCTCGGGTAGGTCCACCTGGACGAATCCGCTCTCGAGGAAACGCTCCAAGTCCGTCACGCGGGGCGCGACGCTCTCCAGGAACCGGGGCTTCCTCTCGTAGAAGCCCCGGTACCCGTAGGTGCCCAGGGCCTGCAGCGTGCGGAGCAGGACGTACCCGCGGTAGTGCGCCGCAAAGTGCTCCCGGTCCACGGGCAGGTGGGCCTCGAGCGCGTCCAGATAGGCCTCGAGCAGCACTTCGCGCAACGGGTCGCCCAGCCCGGCCTTCGCGTCGTGAAGGAGCGACGCGACGTCGTACTGGAGCGCGCCGCGCCGACCGCCCTGGTAGTCCAGGAAGGCGGGTCGACCGTCGCGGACCATGATGTTGCGGGACTGGAAGTCGCGGTAGACGAAGTGGCGGGTGTCGGTCTCGAGAAGGAAGTCGACGAGGCGGACGAAGTCCCGTCCGAGCCGATCCTCGTGGAAGGGGATGTGAGCCAGCATCAGGAAGTGGTACTTGAAGTAGCTGAGGTCCCACCGCATGGCCTGCGCGTCGAAGTCGGCACGCGGGTAGGCCACCCCGTAGTCGCCGGCGCGGCCACCTTCCACCTGGAAACGGGGCAGCACGGCCACGATGCGCCGGTACAGGGCGACGACGGGTTCTGGCAGCGCTCCTCCGCCCCCCGCCCGCGCCTCGAGAACCGCGTCGAAGAGCGTGGTCCGCCCCAGGTCCTCCTCGAGCCATGCGCCCGCCGCCTCGTCTACGGCGTAGAGCTCGGGAACCGGCAGACCGAGGTCGAGGAACGTCCGGGTGAAGGAGAGAAAGGCCCGGTTCTCGTCGTGGTTCGGGCCGACGACGCCGATGGCCGTCTCGCCGTCCGCGCCCGTGAGCCGGAGCATCGTGCGTCCGGAGGCGTCGGCGGCGACGGGCTCCACCGACGCCGGCGGGGCCTCGAAGTGCTGCTCGAAGAGACGATGGAGGACGGTCGGCACGGGCGTGGTCACCTCCGGGCGGGCAGGGCCTCTTTCACCGTTCATCGGTCGAGGAACGCTCGGACGCGTACCTCAACCGAGGCAACTTGCGTTTCGCGGCGGTCTCCACCTCGGCGCGGAGGACCTCCACGGCCTTCTCGAGCTGGCGGTCCCTGCCCGCGGGGAGCTCCGCAGGCAGCGGCCAGACGACGTGGTCGGGCACGCAGCCGTTCTTCTCCATGTCCTCGCCCGTGTCCAGCCGGAACCACCCGCGGAAGGGGAGGCGGAGCGAGCCCACGTCGAGGATGGAGGTGCCGCCGGTGCTGATCACGCCGCCCGCCGTCGGGGTACCCACCACGGGGCCGCGGTCGAGTGCCTGGACGGCGTGCGCGAAGATCTCGGCGTTGCTGAAGCTGTTCTGGTTGCACAGCACGACGATAGGCTTGTCCCACCGGGCGTACACCAGCCGATCCTGGGGGTAGCCGGGACCGCCGCCCCGCGGCACGGTCACCGCGTGGCGGGGTTGCGTCAGCACCGTGAGCAGGTGGTCCGTGGTGTGACCTCCGCCGTTGTCGCGCACGTCGAGGATCAGCCCGTCCTTGCCGTGGCCGACCTTCACCAGCTCCGCTTCGAAGCGCTCGAAGCTCGACCAGTTCATGCCGCGCACGTGCAGGTAGCCGAGCCGGCCGTCGCCCAGGCGATCGACGGTTGCGCGCTCCCGTTCGAGCCACGCGTCGTACAGCCCGGTCCGCGCGGAACCGTAGCTCGTCGGTCGAAGCTCGAGCGTGCGCTCCTCGCCGTTCCCGCTCAGGACCTTCAACCGCACGGGGGTGTCGCCGGGTCCCGTGAGGACCCGAGCGATGCGGGTGTCCGGCCCGACGGCCTGGCCGTCGATCTCCAGGATCACGTCGCCCGGCTTCAGGTGGTGGCGTTCCTGCGCCGCGGGGGAGCCGGGAATCACGTCCTTCACGAGGAGCCCTTGCCCGGCGAGGCGCCTGGGGTCGAACCGCACGCCGAGGTGGCGCGTAACCTCGCGCCAGCCCGGTTTCGACCACCGTCGGCTGGTCGCGCGGAATCCCAGGTGGGACCCGTTCAACTCGCCGAGCATCATGGTGACGACCTGTTCGAGCTCCCCGGGCGTCACCGACCGGGCGGCCAGGGGCAGGTACTTCGCGCGGACGGCGTCCCAGTCGCGACCGTTCAGGCGGCCGTCGTAGTACGCGTCGCGCATCACGCGCCACGCCTTGTCGAACGCCGCGGCGTGGCGTGTTGCGAGGTCGATTGCCTGATTCACGCGGAAGGAGTACGAGGAGGCCTTGCCGCCGGCGCTCAGCGTCGCGGGCTTGCCCGAGACGAGCCACGCGATCTGGTTGCCTTCCTTCAGCCAGCGGCCCCACGTGCCGGTGGTGGCACTGAGCCGCTTCGGCGTGAGGCCGTCCGGGAACGACACGGTGTAGAGACCGCGGGAGCCGTCGACGCTCGTTTGGAAGGCCAGCTTCTTCGAGTCGGGCGACCACAGGAGCCGGGATTCGGAAGCGTTGGGGATCGAGATGCGGTGGATGCGGTCCTCGAGCCCTTCGAAGTCGATCCGCACGGCCTCTTGCTTCTTCGCCTCGGGCTTCTTCCCGTCCGGTTTCGCGGGCTGCTCCGGTTTCGACGGGGTGTCGCGCACGAACTCGAAGGTGCCCAGTGTGCCGCCCTCGACCTCCCAGGTCCCGGTCATGCGATCGCCTGCGAGCGTCGCCTCGCCGTCGAGCGGCCCGTACGGCGTGCTCATCGAGAACTCGAGCGTGGCGCCGCTCTCGTCGAGCTGCAGGTTCTCGAGCGGGCCCGAGAACAGGTTCACGACGGAGATGCGCGCCGTCAGGGCGCCGCCGCGGCCGCGCATGATCACGAGAACGGTCGGCGCGCCCTCCTCGGGAAGCGGCGGCCGGCCGCGGACGCGCCCGCGCCAGGTGCCGGCCACGGGATCGGCGCTCGCGGCCTCGTCGTCCTGCTCCTTGCTCGCCGGCTTCGAAGCGGGCTGCGCCTTCTTCCCTTTCTTCTTCTTCTCGCCCTTCTTGCGGCCCTTCATCTTCTCGATGGCCTTCTCGAGGGTCCGGTCCCGCCGCCCCTGCTCCTCGTTCTCCTGGCGGAGGTAGACGAAGCACACGTCCTGTTCGTCGCGCCAGCGCCGGCCCACGAAGGCGAGGATCTTCCCGTCCGGCGACCACGCGGGGCTGCCGTCGTAGTCCGGGTGCCGAGAGAGGTTGAACGGCTCGCCGGTGCCGTCGGCCGCGCGGATCCACACGTCGCGGTTGAAGTCGTCGTCCTGCACGGCGTAGGCGATCCACTTCGCGTCGGGCGAGAAGTCGTAGCTCGGCGCGTTCCACGACTCGATCAGGCGCCGGCGCTCGGAGCCGTCCGGCTTCATCGTCCACAGATCGCCCGAGCCTTGGATGTAGGCGAGGCGCTTGCCGTCCGGCGTGTACGAGATGCCCCACTGCTTGGCGTCGTCGTCGGTGATCTTCTCCAGGGTGAACTCGTCGTTCTGCCACCACCAGCGCTCGGGGTCGGCGCGCCGGGCCACCCAGATGTCCGTCCGGCCGCCCGCGTCGGAGACGAACAAGAGCGTCTGGAAGTCGGGGGAGAAGAGCGGCTCGCCCTCCTCCTCCGGCGTGTTCGTGATCCGCTTGGGCTCCTTCAGCTCCGTGTCCATGACCCACAGGTCGCCGCCCGCGACGAAGGCGATCTCGCGCGCGTCGTCGGTGAACGCGACGGCCGTGGCCTTGGTGACCGTACGGTTCAGGATCGGATCCACGGTCGGGTCGCCCACGTCGTGGATGTCGATCCGCACGGGGACCGCGTCCGAGGCAGGATCGATCCGGTAGAGGTCGAAGAGCCGCCGGAACACGATCGTCGAGCCGTCGTCCGAGATGGCCGGGAAGAGGACCCCGTCGTCCTCGAAGTGCGTGAGCTGGGTGCGGACACCCGACGCGAGGTCCACGCGCCACAGGTTGAACGTGCCGTCCTCCTGGCTGGTGACGTAGAGATGCCTGCCGTCCGCAGACCAGAGGGGTGAACGTTCCCCGTGATCTCCCCGCGTGACCTTCTCGAACGTGCCCTCCTCCAGGTGGTGGATCCAGACCTGTCCGGCCTGCGAGCCGCGGTAGCTCTTGCGGGCCCAGTTCACCCCCTCCCGAACGAACGCGAGCCGCCGGCCGTCCGGCGAGAGGGTGCCGGCGTTCCCGTAACCGTCGAAGAGCAGCTCGAGCCCGGCCTCCGGGTCGAGCGGCCGGCGGAAGAAGCGCTCGGTGCGGTGCCAGTCGTGATCCAGGCGCGCCCGCACGAGCAGGGCGTCGCCTTCTGGGAACCAGTCGTAGAGCCGGAAGCCTTCGCTGTGGAGCGTGACCTGCTCGGGCCGGCCGCCCCCCAACGGCACGACGAACACCTGGTCCGTGCCCGCCCGGTCGCTCACGAACGCGATGCGCCGCCCGTCCGGTGAGACCTTCGGCTGCCGGTCGCGGGCCGGGTGCCACGTCAGGCGCCGGGCGGCCCCGCCGGTCACGGGTACGCGCCAGAGATCGCCGCGCCAGGAGAGCACCAGGGTCTGCCCGTCCGGGGTCAACGCGTACGAGGACAGGAGCCGGACGGTGCGCGTGGACGACGCGTCGTCGGCTCCGGCCCCCGCGGACCCCAGGAGGAGGAGGAGAAGAAGGGCCACGGACCAGGCCGTTCGAAGGGTCGGGGTGGGGAAGGCGCGCGTCTGCATGCGTCACGTCTCGCAGGGAGGCGGTGGGGGGGTGGGGGGCCGGGAGGCCGGGGAACCGGGGAACCGGGGAGCCGGGGAGCCGGGGAACCGGGGAACCGGATCGTGGGCCCGACCGGGGGGATCGTACGGCATGCGGCCCCGGGCGCACCCCCTCCGCGCCGCCTCCCGTCCCGGGTAGGCTCGGCGCGGACGGGGAGGCCCCATGACAGGCAAGCGCATGCGTGTACGCACCCGCACCCGCACCCGCACCCGCATCCGCTGGGCGGCCGTGGCTGCCGTACTGGCCCTCTCGGTCCTACCGGCTCGCTCGCGGGCCGAGGAGGAGCCCGCCCCCCTCTGGCTCGCCCTCACGCGGCCGGTGTTCGTCGAGGCGCTCGAGCCGCTCGCCGCCCACCGCCGAGCCCAGGGTCTCGCAGTCGAGATCTCGACCCGTCCCGCGGCCGAGGCGCTTGCGACCCTCTCCGGCCCGCCGGCCTGCCTGCTGCTCGTCGGGGACGAGGGCCGTGGCGCCGAAGAGGCGCCGTGGCGCGTGCCGGCGCCCCGGCGGAGCCTGTACCGCTGGACCCGGAGCCAGGCAAAGGACTTCCCCGCGGACGCCCTCCTGGGCGACGTCGACGGGGACCTGCTGCCCGACGTGCCCGTCGGTCGGATTCCCGCGCGGACGGTTGCCGAGGTCGAGACCGTGGTGGCCAAGATCCTCGCCTACGAGCGGCAGACACCCACCGCCGCGGACCTGCGCGTCGTCGCGTGGGCGGGGGCGCCCGGCTACGGCAAGCTCCTCGACGCCCTGTCCACGAACTTCATGGTCCAGACGGTGCGCTCGCGCACCCCCGAGTGGGCGGGGCGCTTCCTCCTCTCCGCCGCGCCGTCCCACCCGCTGGCCGGCTGGATGCCCGATCAGCCCGCGATCTTCAACCGCGAGCTCGGGCGCGGGGCCGTGCTCGGCACGGTGATCTCGCACGCGAGCGCTACGCACGTCGCCGTCTGCCGGACCGAGGGGGCGACCGTGCACTACGGCCCGGAGGAGACGGAGGCGGCTTTCGCCGAGGGCGAGCCGAAGAGCCCCCTGGTGGTCCTCGCCTGCGACTGCGGCAGCTTCGATCGCGACGAGCGCTGCCTCGCGGAGTCCCTGCTCTTCCTTCCCGGAGGCCCGGTCGCCCTCGTGGCCGCGACGACGGAGTCGCACCCCCTGACCAACTACTTCACGGGCCGTGCGTTGCTGGAGGCCCTCGGACACGGGAAGCGGCGGCTCGGCGAGATCTGGATCGACGCGCAGCGCGCGGGCCGCGAGGCGCACAGCTTCCTGATCGAGAAGGCGCTCGAAGATGCGGAAGGAAGCCTCGAGGACGACATCGACCAGGAGCAGCTGAGGCGCGACCAGCCGCTTCTCTACGCGGTCTTCGGCGACCCGGCGACGCGCCTCCGCATTCCCGGACCTCTCCAGGCGACGGTGGAGCGCACCGATTCGGGCTGGCGCTGGACGGTCGAGAAGCCCGAAGGCGCCGAGTCCCTCCAGGTCGCCGTCCGCCGACCGGCCGGGGCCGCGAAGCCGATCGCCTCGCCGAGGCCCGTAGGCCGCGCCGAAGCCGCCGCGCGTCTCGTCGCCGCCAACCGGGCGACGTCCTTCGTCGCCCGCTCTCCCCTCCCCGGGGGGACGTGGGAGGGGGAGATCGACGGGCCCGTGGGAGCGTGGCTGCGCCTCGTGGCCACGGGCCCCGGCTTGTTCCGCGTCTTCACCGCGAAGCTCGAGGCGCCGTAACGCGCCGGCCTCGCGACCTTCCCGAACCACCGGGCCGCCCCTTTGCCGACGCCTCCCGGCGCGTCTATCTTCCCTGCCCCCCGGGCCGCGGCAACGCTCGCCGCGATGAGGACCCCTCCATGAAGACCGCGCTGCTTCCCACGTTCCTGCTCCTCCTGCTCGCCTCCGCCTTCGTCGCTCCCCCGGCCCACGCCGAAGAGGCGTACGCGGCCACGACGACGGCGGATGCCGACGTCCCCGTGGAGTGGCTCGAGCTCGAGTTGACGCCCAAGACGATGAGCGAGCTCGCGGTCGAGACCGCCGCGTGGCGGGATCTCCTCCAGGCCAAGGTCGCCCAGATCAGCGCGGCCGAGATCGCCAAGAAGCAGGTCGAGACCGCCGAGAAGAAGGCCGAGGCCGACGAGAAGAAGGCCGAGACCGCCGAGGCGAAGGCCGAGACCGCCGGGGAGAAGGCCGAGACCGCCCAGGAGAAGGCCGAGGCCGCCGAGTGGAAGGCCGAGGTCGCCGAGGAGAAGGCCAAGGCGTGGGAGATCCTCACGGACCTCCACGTGCAGCGGGACGGCCTCATCGAACGGCTCGAGACCGTGATGACGGCCTTCGAAAAGAAGGGCGGTGACGCCGCGGAGTACGTCGCCTACGTCGGCGCGGTGTCCGGCACCGTCCTGGAGAGCGTCGACGTCAGCACGGTGGACGGGATCTTCGCCGCCGTGAAGACCTGGCTGACGTCGCCCACGGGCGGCGTGCACTGGCTGACGAGGATCCTCCTGTTCTTCGTCGTGTTGGCCCTCGCCCGGATCGTGTCGCGCATCGCCGGGAAGATCGTCGGGAAGGCCGTGTCCCGTTGGAAGCACGCCACCGAGCTGCTGAAGAAGTTCTTCGTCAACACGGTCAGGAACCTGGTCTTCATCATCGGGCTCGTCGTCGCCCTCGCCCTGCTGGGCGTCAACATCGGCCCCCTCCTCGCGGCCATCGGCGCGGTGGGCTTCATCGTCGGCTTCGCGCTGCAGGGGACGCTTTCGAACTTCGCCAGCGGGCTCATGATCCTTCTCTACCGCCCGTACGACATCGGCGAGGTGGTCAACGTGGCCGGCGTCACCGGCAAGGTCGAACAGATGAGCCTCGTCTCCACGTCGATCCTGACACCCGACAACCAGACGGTCATCGTGCCGAACAACTCGATCTGGGGCGACGTGATCACCAACATCACCGGGCGCGACACGCGCCGCGTCGACCTGACCTTCGGCATCGGCTACGGAGACGACATGTCCGAGGCGCAGGAGATCCTCGCGAAGATCCTCGCGGACCACCCCAAGATCCTCGACGAGCCCGAGCCCGTCATCAAGGTGCACGAGCTGGCCGACTCCTCCGTCAACTTCATCGTGCGCCCCTGGGCGAAGACCTCCGACTACTGGGACGTGTACTGGGACGTGACGCGCGCCGTGAAGGAGAAGTTCGATGCCGCGGGCATCAGCATCCCCTTCCCGCAGCAGGAAGTCACGATGCACCAGGCGACGTGACCCCGCGAAACCGGCCGTACGTTCTGTGTCCTGACACCGTACGGCCGGTACCCTCCCTTGCTCCGAGGAGGGAAGGATGGCCGAGGGCGAGCGTCCGCCGCACGACCCCACGCACGTGCCTCCGAACTTCCGGTGGGGCTTGCGCTGTCGCGGTCCCTCGCCTTCTTCGTCCGGCACGTCCGCCTGCTGGCCGTCGTGGGCGCGGCGATCTTCGTTCCCGTCCTGCTCCACCGGACTCGACCTCGCGGAACGGGCGTGGAAGCGTGACGTGTCCCGGGGAACCGTGCTCGCCACCTTCGCCGTATTCGTCGCGGTCTGCGCGGCGGTGACCTACCACGACCTGCGCCGGGTCAAGGACGGCGTCGGCATCGAGGACCTGCTCGAGGTCTTCGAATAGGCGGAGGCCCTCCCTCTCGGACCCGCGATCCCCTAGAATGCCGAGGACATCGGAGGGTGGACGATGGCGAGGGACGATACGGAGCGTGCCGAACGAGGCGACGTGCCCCGGAGGCGCGGCCCTGCCGAGGGGGATCCCGCGCACGCGCCCGCGCGCAGGCGCCGGCCGGCGAGGGACGTGCCGCGCGCCGCAGCACGGCGGCGACGGTCGGGGGCTGCCCCGGTGAGCGGGCGCCGAACCCGCGTTCCCCACGCCTGGCACTTCGGCGTCGGGGAGGCGCTCGCCCGGTCCTTCTCGTTCTTCGGCCGGCACCTGCCGGTGCTGTGTCTCTACGCCTTCGTGATCTTCCTGCCCCTCGCGCTCTACCACCTGTACGTCGCGAGCGAGGTGTGGAACCACCCGAAGACCGGCTACTCCGGGCGGTTTCCCTTCTGGGCGGACTTCCAAGTTCGCACGGGGTGGATCGGCCGGCTCCTGGAGTTCGGCCTGCCTTTCGTCCTGCAGGCCACCGTGACCCTCGGGGTCTTCCAGTACCTCCGGGGCGGCGGACGCGTGCAGTACGGCCGGTCCTTCGGACGCGGCATGGCGCGGTTGCTGCCCGTCCTCGGGGTCGCCCTGCTCGTGGTCTTCCTCGCATTCGCCCTGGGCCTGGTGACCACGCTGCTCCTCGTCGTGGTGCTCTCCGTCGTGGGCGGCGGCCTCGGTGCCCTGGTCCTGCTCCTCCTCGCGCTCCTGGCCGTCATGGGCGTGATTGCGTGCGTCTTCTTCGTGGCGGTCCAGGCGGTCGTCGTGGAGGACGTGGGGCCGACCAAGGCCATGGCACGCAGCGCCTGGCTGACCCGCGGTGCGCGGTGGAAGATCTTCGGCATCTGGTTCGGGATCTTCCTGTTCTCGCTCATCGTCCAACTCGTCATCGTGCGAGGCGCCGACGATGTTCCTTCCTCCTTCGCCGCGGCGCGGACGATCGTTCTCGTCCGGGTCGCCGTCGCGGCCGTGTCTGCCGCGTTTTCCGCCGTCTTCGCGGCCGTCGTCTACCACGACCTGCGCACGGCGAAGGAGGGGGTGGACATCGAGGAGTTGATCCGGGTCTTCGAATAGCGGCCCCTCACCCCGCCCTTCGGCCCGTCACCTTGCGGCCCGTCGTCTTCCGGCCTGACACCCTCCGGCCGACTACCGGTCGGCGGAGAACTTGTCCTTCTTCCGCCGGCCGAAGAGGAGCTTCTGCTCCAGGCGGGCGCGCAGCGCCGTGTAGAACTCGAGGAGGAAGGCCTCCGTGTCGCGGGCCGGGATCTGCTCCTTCCACCGGATCTTCTTCGTGATCCGCTGGGCGACGGCGCGACGGGTCTCCCGTTGCCCGCCGGCAGGATCGGTGCTGCGCAGGAGATCCTCCAGTACCTGCAGCTCGTACTCGCCGTAGACGTCCACCTGCTTCTCGGTGAAGCGCCACCGGGCGACGGGCTCGGCCGGCTCGTCGGCCAGCCTGCGGTCGCTGCCCAGGTCGCCCAGCAGCACCGCCTGCGGCGCGACGACGACGATCGTCCCGGCGACCATGTCGCCGACGCGGAGGCGCCGGCGGTTGAACAGGGGCATGCCGGCGAGCACCAGCAACCAGATCGACGAGAGGAAGCGCGCCCAGCCCGGCGCCGCGGGCCAGAGGAGCTCCGGGGACGTCAGCGCGGCGAGCGGGACGTACACCTCCAGGTTGCGCATGACGTTCCGCACGACGACCGCCGAGGCGGTCAGCGTGCCACCGTCGGCCTCCATCACGCGGATGCCCATCCGCCGTTTCCCCGGCGTCATGCCCCGGCCGCGGGACTCGAAGAAGATGAAGTAGAAGTTCTGGAGCAGGAAGACCACGAGGAAGATGACCGCCCACAGCCAGCCGGAGCCGCCGAGTCCCCCCGTCGCGAGGACCGTACCGACGATCAGGACCGTGAGGGCCACGAGGATGAAGATCGAGTCGAGGAGGAACGCTGCCAGCCGGTCGCCGGCCCGCGCCACGACGAAGTGGAGCTCGACGCCTTCGGGCGTGACGATCGGGCGGGGTGTGCCCCGCTCCCGGGCGGCGGCGAGTGACGGTGCCGCGCTCACGCCGCCCTCCGGTCCCGGCCCACGAAGCCGAGGTACCACACCCAGAAGACGGCTGTGAGCGTCGCCAGGGCGTAGCGCGTCGGCACGTCGTGGACCGTCTGGCGGAAGATGCCTTCGATCAGACCGGCGACGAAGAACATCACCACCGCGCCGAGCACGATCACGCCCGCCTTGCGGCCCGCCTGCGCCAGGCTGGCGAGGCGTGGCAGCCGACCGGGGAAGACGAGGCTACGGGCGAGCGCGAGCCCGGCCGCGCTGCAGAGCACGACGGCCAGGAGTTCCGTCACCCCGTGCGGCGAGAGCCATGCCCAGAACTCCGTGCCCAGGCCCCGCTCCGCGTAGACCGCCCAGAAGGCGCCGAGGGCCAATCCGTTCGTCAGCAGGAGCAGGAAGACGGGGATGCCCGCCACGAATCCGAGAGCGAAGCAGAGCATGCCCACCTTGGCGTTGTGGGTGAACAGGAACGAGGCGAAGAGCCCCAGCCCGTCCTGCGTGTGGTCGGTGGAGTAGAGCGCCCCTCGGAGGGATTCCGTGGACGTATCCGGGTCCCGGCCCGACGCCATCTCCGGCGAGACGAAGGCGTAGAACCGATCGGAGTCCCGGCGCGTGATCTCGTAGCCCGCAAAGGTGCCGATCATCAGCGTGACGCCCGCCAGGAGCACGTTCCAGCGGAGCTGCCGGACCGTGGCGGGGAAGGCCCGGGCGAAGAACGTCGCGAGAACCTCGCGCAGGTGCCGCCGCACGCCGTAGACCGTGAAGTACGCCCGCTGCGACAGCGCCTCGAGGTACTCGAGCACGTTCTTGTCGAGGGAGATGGCGCGTGCGACGTTGAGCGACGAGAGGGCGCCCCGGTAAAGGCGGGGCAGGGTCATGAGGTCCTTCCCTCGTAGCGATCCGACCCCGTGCTGCTCCGCCTGCGTGACGAGCTGGTCGAGCTTCCTCCAGGACCGCTCCCGCTCGCGGCGGAACTCGTAGCTCTTGAGGCGGATTCGGGCCATCAGACGAGCTCCCGCCGCTTGATCGAGAGATAGCGGTTCAAGAGCTCCGACGAGACGGCCTCGGGCACCGCGTCGATCGTGAAGATGCCCCGCTGCTCGAGGCGCCTGAGGACGAGGTCGCGTTCCCGGACGAAGTCGTTCGCCACGACCGACCGGTACAGCGCCCCCGTCGACTGCGGCGGTTCGGCAACCGCCGCGTCGAGGTGGACGTTTCGCAGCGTGACGAACACGACGAGGTGTCGCCGCGCGAGTCGCCCGGCGTTGTCGATCATGAGCTCCGCCGTGGTCGTGTCGATGAAGTCGGTCAGGACGACGACCAGCGAGCGGCGCTTGAGTCGGGTGGCCAGCTCGGCGAACCCCAGCGTGAAGTTCGTCTCGCTCGTGGTGGTGTCGAGTCCGGCGGTCACGTGCTGCAGCCGAGGGAAGTCCCGGACGCCGCCCCGGGGCGCGGCGTGGGCGCGGACCTGCTCGTCGAACGCGAAGAGCCCGACCCGGTCGCCCGTTCGCAGGCCGGTGTAGGCGAGCACGAGCCCGGTGTGGATCGCGTGGTCCAGCTTGGGAATGCCGCCCAGCGGCTCGGCCATCAGCCGTCCCGTGTCGAACGCCACGATGACCTGGTGGTTGCGCTCGGTCCGGAACTCCTGACAGATCAGCTTGTGGTGTCGGGCCGATGCTTTCCAGCTGATGGCTCGGTGGTCCAGGCCGCGCACGTACTCGCGCATCGCCTCGAACTCCGAGCCCTCCCCGACCAGCCGCATCGACTTCTGGCCGACCCTCACGTCCCGGCTGAGGGCGAACTGGAGTGCCGCCCGCCGCACCGCCCCGATGTCGGGGACGACCGCGATCTCCACGTCCTCTTCGCGGACGACCTGGCGTTGCATGAGCCCGAGCGGTCCGGTCCAGCGGAGCCAGAGTCGCTCGAACGCCACGGTTCCGCGGCGCACGGCGACGAGCGGAATCCGGACGGTCGTCGGCGCCTCCTCGGACACGACGGCCTGCCGGATCGGCTGGGGCAGCAGGTCCCCGTGGAGGTCGGCCAGGACGTCGACGGTCGTCTCCGGAAATCGCGCGCGCATCCGAAGCGTCACGTCCGCGTGTCCCGGCTCGCCGATGAACAGCGTGGGGGGGACGGCGAGGTCCACGTCGAGTCGCCTCGCAGGGAGAGCCAGAATCAGGTCGAGACCGGCCAGGAGGACCGACAGCGCGACCTGGATCAGCCACGCCGTCCACAGGCCTGGATCCACCAGGACCGGGAGCGCGGCCGCGGGGAACGCGGCGGCGAACAGCAGGAGGCAGCGCGGCGTGGGTCGCATCAGCGCGGGGCCGGGACTCCGTCGACGACCAGTCGGATCGCGGCCCGGGCGTCGAGCCCCTCGATCTCGGCGGCCGGCGCGAGGACGACGCGGTGGGCGAGGGTGGGCGCCGCAAGGCGTTTCACGTCGTCGGGGATCACGAAGTCGCGACCGAGCACGGCCGCCAGGGCCCGCGACGCGCTCGACAGCATGGTGGCCGCGCGCGGCGACGCGCCGCACGACAGGGAGGGCCGCTCCCGGGTCGCACGCACGATGTCGACGATGTAGTCGATGATCTCGTCCGAGACGCGGATGTTTCTCACGACCTCGCGCGTGGCCTCGAGGCCGGCCAGGTCGGCCACCTTCTCGAGCCCGAACTCGGCGATGTCGGGCATGGCCGTTCCGTGCCCGTGGCGGGCGACGATCTCGCGCTCCTGGTCGCGGTCGGGGTAGCGGACGTCGATCCGGAAGAGGAAGCGGTCGAGTTGCGCCTCCGGGAGGGGATAGGTCCCCTCCTGCTCGAGGGGGTTCAGCGTCGCGATGACCATGAACCCGCTCCCCAGGTCGTACGTGGTGCCGTCGATCGTCACCAACCGCTCCTGCATCGCTTGGAGCAGTGCGGCCTGGGTCTTCGGCGGCGTTCGGTTGATCTCGTCCGCAAGCAGAAGCTCCGTGAAGATCGGCCCCTTCGTGAGACTGAACGTGCTCGTCCTGAAGTCGAACAGGTTCGTGCCCAGCACGTCACCGGGCATCAGGTCCGGCGTGAACTGGATCCGCTGGAAGTCCAGCGACAGGCACTCGGCGAAGCACCGCGCCAGCAACGTCTTCGCCGTGCCCGGCACGCCGTGCACCAGCACGTGCCCCTGGCAAAGGAGGCCCAGGAGCATGAGGTCCAGCGCCCGGTCCTGCCCCACGACGACGCGGTGCACCTGCTCGTGCAGGCGCTCACGGATGCTCTGTACGGCCTGAAGGTCCATGGAGGATCTCCTGATTCCAGCGGTAGATTTCCTGGGCGGCGTCCAGCACGCGCCCAGCACGGTGCGGGCCCGCGACCGCGGCGCGGGTCTCGTCCCGTAGGTCCTCGACCCGTCGATCGGCCCCGCGCGTGGCGGCCACGCGGTCGAGCCAGGCCTCGAGCTCGGCGCCCTCGAGGTCGCGCGGCGCGCCCAGCGCCTTGCGGGCGCCCTGCAGGGTGTTCTCGAGGTAGAGGGGCAGCACGGTCTCGACGTGGCCCCGGTAGCGGAGCAGTTCCGCCGTGTTCTGGATGAGGAAACGGTGCCCGGGCTCGAGCGGCGGCGCCGGGCGCTCGGGCGAGCCGAACCGCCCCATGCCGGCCCAGAGGAGGACCAGCAGGACGACCAGGCCCTGGGCCATGAGCACGACGAGCGGGAACGTGAACAGCTCGCGCCAGAGGGACGGCACGCGCTCGTGCCCGTGGATGGTCTCGTCGAACACGACCGCGCCGCCCTCCGGCCGGAGGGACTCCACGATCGCGACGGCCAGTGCGGCGTTGGCGCCCTTGCCCAGGCCTGCGTTGGCGAGGAGGTCGGGGTCGGACAGGACGAGCAGCCGCCCGTCGCCCACCTCGACCTCGGCCAGCAGGACGCCGTCCCCGCAGGAGACCAGCCCGTGCACGCCGTCGCCGTCGAGCAGTTGGACCGGGTCCAGGGGAAACGACGGGGCGTACGCGAGGGGGCCCGTCCGCCAGCGCTCGGGCGGGAGACGCGGCTGCCGGGAGAAGCCGACGTCCACGCCCGCGGCCTTCAGGACGTGCTCGACCTCCCGGTCGGTCACGAGGTGGACGCGCTGCACCCACCCCTCCTGCGTGCGGTGCGGCTCGCCTCGCCACTTGGGCAGCACGAGCAGGGTGCGCCGCGAGGCGCGGAGCGACCTCGCGAGCGTCCGTGCGCGCGGCGAGCCGGGGGGGCAGTCGTGAGGCTCGGCCAGCACCAGGACGGCGTCGTCGCCCGCGCGACGCGCCGAGGCGTGGCGACTGGAGACGACGGGGATGTCCAGCTCGCGCAACAGTTCGACGAACGCCTTGTGGCCGAGCGCCGCCTTGCTGTAGGTGTCGGTGCCTCCCGAGGGCGGCGCCTCCAGGTCCGGCCCGAAGACCGACAGCGCCAGCGCCGAGACGAACGAGACCGTGGAGAGGGCGACCAGCCACCGCACCGTCCGCCGCGAGAAGGGACCGTCGGTCATGCGCGCGTCGCCTGGAATCGGCGGTAGTGGTCTACGGAGGCCCGGTAGCCGGCCTCGCCGGCGGGGCGGCCACCGAAGAGCGAGAGCTCGACGGCTCGGACGAGCTCCGTCACCGCCTCGCGGGCCTCGTGCTCGAGCGCTGCGGCGCCGATCACCTCGCGGCTCGTGTTCGACGAGACCGGCGAGCCCTCCGTCTCGAGGCTTCGGAGTGCGCGGAGGAGCAGCACGTGGACGGCGTCGTCGTAGCGGCCCTCCTCGGCCAGTGCCTCGGCGTCGCCGAGCTCCGCCTCGGCCGGCGGGGCGTGCGGGGTGGCGACCGGGACCGCCTCCTCGGTGCGGACCGGCCGGACGTAGCCCTTGAACTCCCGCACCGCCCAGAACACGAGGAGCGCGGCGACGACGCCGACGAGCACCCACAGCACCGTGGACAGGATGGCGGACCCGCCGGCGCCGACCGGGGGCCGGGAACGGGGCCGCTCGGGCGGGCGTGACGCACGGTCCTCGGGGGGCGGTGGCTCGGCCTCCCCGCCCGGGTACTCCGTCTGGATGCCCGAGTCGGCGAGGACGTTCTTCACGGCGCGGTTCACGTCTTCGAGCGAGGGCGCCGAGAAGAGCAGCCCGAATGCCAGTACCACGAGGCCGTGCATCGGCGGATTGTAGCCGGGGGGGCGTCGCACTCGCGAGGGCCCGGTTGCCTGGGATGCGGCCGAGGATGCAGCCCGCCTCTCGCCGCGCACCGGGGCGCATCGGGGGCGCATCGGGGTCAGGTAAGAAACCGCGCCTTTCGGGGATCTAGCGCCTCGGGGTCAGGCAAAAATCCACGCTTTTCGCGCGTCGCTTCGGGGTCGCTCGGGGTCAGGTAGGAAACCACGCATTTCGCGCGTCTCGACGCGGTGGGTACGACACTGCGAGCTCAGGCCAGACTCAGGCCGGACTGCGCATTTCTCGCGGGTCTCGCCCGGCTCCCGGAAAACGGGCTTCCGACGACTTCTGCCTCTCGTGCGGTTTTTGGCATTTTTCGTGAACCTTTCGTACCTGTCATGCGTCTGAATGCGAGACGGCCGCGATGGGCGCGGTCCTGGAGCGCCGGATGAACGGCAGACACACACAGACGGACGGTCGAGAGCTGTACCAGGCCCTCTCCGGTCGCTTGCGTCCGATGCGCTCCGAATGGGAGGGCTTCGAGCTCGCGGCCAGTGGACCTGGCGCGAGCGAGCGCGAGCCCGGAACGTCTTCGATGTAGCCGCTTCGACTCCTTCAGGAGACGACGGAAGCCTCGGAGGCAGCAGGCCTTCGAGGCTTTCTTCGTCTTGCGGACGAAGGACGTCGCACGTGATTGCGGCCGGAGGCGCACGTACCCCCGCCCTCGTGCGGTTGCGGTGCGGACGTACCCACCCGGCGTCGAAAAGCGACCACGGCGTGTGAAAACCGCGAGCTTGACAGGCAGAGCACCCGCCTCGAGCGGGAGGAGCAGGTTCGAGTCCTGCGCGGCATCACGAACATAGCTCAACGGTAGAGCACCTGACGATGGATCAGGAGGTTGCAGGTTCGATTCCTGCTCTCAATCCGATCAAACATGGGGGTTGATCACCCCGTCGAAAGAACGCGGGTCGGGCGACACGCCTCCGGGCCCTGCGGCCGTCTGTAGACCCCGGATCCTGCAACGGCGGGATCCGGCCAACTGCCGGTTGCACCGACGAAGCGGCCCAGAAGCCGGGCAGGCCTGGCGGACCCACGGGCCCGGGATTCGGGCGCCAACGCGCTCCACGCTGGACGGCACGAGCGCTGACGCCAGTCTCCCGGGTCTCTCCGGTTCGCCACGGGGCTCGTCTCCGTCGCAGCGTCGGGGGCCCGGAGGCCTCTGTGCGCCCGGCCCGCACTATTTCCTTGGCCCTGACGGGCGAGCGGCTGGGGCGCTTTGCGCGGCGCGACCTTGTCTGGCCCTTGCGGGCGAGCGGCTGGGGCGCTTTGCGCCGCAGCCTTTGGGGGAGATTGCGCCTTTGGCGCGATCTCCTCCGCGGTGCTTTCGCACCGCGGCTTCAGAGGAACTGAAATTCTGTGCGCACGCTTCCTCGGGGCTTGCGCGCGGTGGAGATGACCCGAGGCACTTGCGACTTTCCCGGTCGGGAGAGGAGACCTTCATGCTGATCCAGACTCTCACCATCCGCTCGTACGAGCGCGGGCTCGAGTTTCGGCGCGGGGACTTCCACGCGCTCCTGGAGCCGGGTGTCTACCGCCAGGTTCCGCTCTGGGACCGGGTCCGGAAGGTCAGCATCGAGACGGTCAACGTTCTCGATCCGGTCTTCGAGCACCGCCTGAAGGAGATCCTCGTGAAGGATGTGCGGCTCCGCGAGGCGCTGTACATCCTCGACCTGACCGACGGCCAGCGGGCCCTCGGCTGGAAGGACGGTCGGCTGACCTGGATCCTCGGTCCGGGTCTCCACGCCTTCTGGAAGGAGCCGTTCGACCTGCGGTTCGAGATCGTCGACATCGACGCGGCGGTGCT
>JAUXCH010000977.1 GCA_030618975.1 Planctomycetia bacterium | reverse complement strand
GCCGCACCGATCCCTACCTCTTGCATGGTGCCTGGCACCGTACGGGGGACAAGGAGGGGCACTTCCGCATGGGCAGACGCGTCGATCCCTACTCCTCGCTTGGTGCCCGGCACCGTGCGCCTGGACACCGCCCGCCTACCGGACCGCAAGCCGGCCCGACCAGGCATGCGCGCGACCTGCCCGGTAGAAGACCAGCGAGACGGGCGTCCCCGCGGGGTAGAGCCTCATCGCGCTCTCCACGTCGGCAGCCGAACGGATGCGGTAGTCCCGCCCGTCCACCGAGAACGTGGTCACGAGATCGCCGGAGTGGAGCCCCGTCCGGCCCGGTGAGGGCGCCGCGGGAGATCCGCGGGCCACCCCCGATACGAGGGCGCCCGCCGGTTGGCCGTTCCGGTCCCGCGTGGTGCGGAAGGAGACGCCCAGTCCGCCAGGACGCACGGTGTACGCGCTCGTCGTCCCCCGCGAGCCCGTGTCGGCCGCAGGCCGCCGGCTTCCCGTGCCGCTCGCAGGCCCCAGCACCCGGGTCAGGAAGTCCTGCACGGCGGACGCGGGCACCGAGAACGACGCGCCGGTGTGGGCCGGCCCCCCACCACTGCGATCCGTTCGGGTCGCGATCGTCCCGTTGATGCCGATCAGGTGCCCGCGGAGATCCCAGAGGGCGCCGCCGGAGCTGCCGGGGTTGATCTCCGCATCGTGCTGGATCGTCGGCACGTTCAGGTAGGCCTCCGGATCGGGCGGCCGGGCACCCGAGACGACGCCCAGCGTCGCCACCCCCACGCCGTCGAGCGCGAGGAAGAACGGGTTGCCCGTCGCGATCACCCAGGATCCGTCTCCGGGCCGGGACGTCCGGACGTGCTCGAGCGGGGCCGGGAAGATCCCCTCCGGCACCGACCGGAAGGAGAGGAGGGCGAGATCCGAGCGGCGGTCCGAGGCCCGGAGCTGGAGCCGGTGGGACCGGCCGTCGGCGGTCACCGCCTCGACGCGCTGCTCCTCGTCGACGACGTGGTAGTTCGTCAGCACCCAGGTCCCCCGCCAGGAGACGACGACGCCGGAGCCGACGCCGCCCATCTGGCGCGCGCCGCGGCCGTCGGCGGTCTCCGAGGGGCGGATCCGACGTCCGACGATGGTCACCGCGGAGCCGCGCACCCTCCGGACCACCTCCACGAGCTCGTGCTCGACCGCCCGTGCCTGGGCCAGGGCACGCTCCAGGCGCGGATCCGCCCGGGCCTCGACGCCCACGACGCCGAGGGCGAGCACGGCGACGAGGAGGGGGAACGAACGCGGGGTCACCCCGCGAGACTAGGTCTCCGGGAAGGCCCGGTCAACGCGGTTGCCGGGGGCCCAGGGCCCGCCTGACGCTTGACGGGCCCGCGGCAAGGCCTAACATCCCGGATTGCCGTCTCGTTCGCGAGGCGGTCCGCCTTGAGGAGTAGTTCAGTGGTAGAACGCCTGACTCTGGATCAGGAAGTCGCAGGTTCGAGTCCTGCCTCCTCAGCCAACACATCCAGCGGCCCCATCGTCTAGCGGTCCAGGACACGGCCCTCTCAAGGCTGAAACGGGGGTTCGATTCCCCCTGGGGTCACCATCCACCCCCGCTGCTCGCGCCCGGCGCGAGCAGCGGGGGTTTCCACACGCTCCCCCTCGTACGGTGCCAGGCACCATGCAAGGGCCAAGCGCGTCGACCGCTCACTCTGGTGACCGCGCCGGATGATCGAGCCAG
>JAUXCH010000595.1 GCA_030618975.1 Planctomycetia bacterium | reverse complement strand
GTGCGATGCCTGCGCGCAGGCTGGTCTTCGGCTCCCACCCGAGGAGCTTCCGCGCCCGGGAGACGTCGGCCAGCGAGTCGCGCACGTCGCCCGTGCGAGACGGCACGTGGACGGGCTCGCCTTCCCAGCCGACCACCTCGGCGATGAGGGTCGCGAGCTCGAGGATGCTCACGCTCTGGCCGCCGCCGCCGATGTTCATGACCGCGCCTCGCGCCTCGGGCGCGGTCGCCGCGAGCACGAGCGCGTCCGCCACGTCCCCGACGAACGTGAAGTCACGCGTCTGCCCGCCGTCGCCGTGGATGGTGGGCGGACGGCCCTGGCTCATGGCCTGGAGGAAGAGCGGAACCACCGCGGCGTACTGGGAGCCGGGCGACTGTCGGGGCCCGTAGACGTTGAAGTAGCGGAGCGAGACCCCCTCGAGGCCGAAGGAGGCGTCGAAGGCACGGACGTAGGCTTCCCCCGCGACCTTGCTCGCCGCGTAGGGCGAGAGGGGACTCGTGGGCATCGATTCGTCCGTCGGGAGCACCGGCGTGTCGCCGTAGACCGACGAAGAGGACGCGAACACGACCCTACGGACTCCGGCGTCGCGAGACGCGAGGAGGACGCCCAGCGTCCCGCCGACATTGACGTCCGTGGCCTCGAACGGGTCGTCGACGCTGATCTGCACGGAAGCGAGCGCGGCCATGTGGTAGACGACCTCGCAGCCCTCGACGGCCACCTCGACGGCGTCCGGGTCGCGGACGTCCCCCTCGACGAAGCGGATCGAGTCGATGGAGTCCACCAGGTTCTCGCGGGTTCCCGCAGAGAGGTTGTCGAGCACGACGACCTCGTGGCCGTCGGACACCAGGCGGTCCACGAGATTCGAGCCGATGAACCCGGCCCCTCCGGTCACACACGTCCACATCGCACCCTTCCACGTCTCGGGGCTCGCGCCCCACCGTGCCCGCGCACGGATCTTGCCTCTGTGCCCACCGGCCGCCCCGCCCGTGACCCACGTGAACTGCGGGAGGGGCGGTCCTCGTAGCAGACCGTCGGGCACTCGATCGGCCGGGATCGGGGGACGGGGGCCGGAGCCCGCCTTGCCGATGCTATCCCGGGAGCGCCGTGCGCCCCCCGCTGCCCTGACTCCAACCCGTGGGCCGGCACCGCCTGGGGGGGGGCGAGACGCCTTGTCCCTTGCGGGGTGCCTGGCACCGCCTGGGGGGACTTCCACGTCGCCAGGGTGCGAGGTCAGCCGCTCGCGGGCCGCCCGGTCCGGAAGACGACGTCCCAGAGGGGATTGCTCACGCCGTAGAGCGCGTGCGGGTGCCTGTGGTGGTGCTCGAGGTGGTAGCGCTTGAGCCACTTCCCCAGGCGCGACCGGGGCTTCGCGTGGTGCTGGTAGTAGTGGGACAGGTCGTAGATCAGGTAGCCGACCAGCAGGCCCGCCATGAGCGCGCACGAGGTGCCGAGGGGATCGGCGGTCCACAGCACGGCCAGGTAGAAAAGGCCGAAGATCGGCGTGGCGAGGAGGAAGCCGGGCAGCGGCGGGAACACGAGGCGCATCCGGTCCCAGGGATCCAGGTGGTGGATGCCGTGGGCGAGGAAGTGGAGCCTGCGACCCGCCGGGGAACGCACTTCGTGGTGGAACGCGAAGCGGTGAAGCGCGTACTCCACGAAGGTCCAGACGAACAGGCCGATCAGCGCGAGCCAGAGCGCCCTCAGCGGCGGCAGGCCGCGCCAGGTCACGGAGATCGCAAACAGGGCCACGACGACGGGCACCCACACGACGACCACGAGCCACCACGGGATGTGCGAGAGCGGTTCGAGGAAGCCGCTCTCGAAGATGCGCAGGCTCCTGCCGGGCTTCTGCGACCGGTGGACCCAGGTCCAGTAGTCCTCGATCTGGCCCACCTGGGCGAGGAGGGGTCGCTCGAGATCCACGGTGCGGGAGTCGCTCGCCATGATCCTCTCCGTTGCAGCGTGCCCCAGGGGGCGGTGCGGATTGTACCCTTGCCCCCCTGGCAACGCCGGGGAGGACGCATGGGCCAAGACGACGATCTCGAGAACCAGCTGAGGATCTGCACGCTCGAGTGCAGCGCCCGGTGCTGCCGCTACGTGACGACGAGCATCGAGCCGCCCCGCGCCACCGTCGACTGGGACGAGATCCGCTGGTGGCTGGCGCACGAGGGTGCGATGGTCACGAAGGACGAGGACGGCTGGCTGCTGCACGTCCAGACCCGCTGCCGGCACCTGCTCGCGGACAACACCTGCGGGATCTACGACACGCGGATGATGGCCTGCGAGGCCCACGACGCCGAGGCCTGCGAGTTCACGGGCGACCTGGACTACCAGGTGCTCCTGCGCTCCGAAGCGGACCTGGCGGACCACTTGGAGCGCCGGGGGCTCAAACGCGGCGCCGAGGTCGCGAAGCAGATTCGCAAGACGGCTCGTTCGAGGCACAATCGCCCTGGAGGCACGGCCTCCCCCCCCTCCGAATGAACCTCCGCCTGACTCGCCTCGCCCTGCTCGCTCTGCTGCTCGCCGCGTCGGCGGGCTGCAGCACGAAGCGCACGCTCTACGTGACGAGCGAGCCGGCCGGCGCCCGGATCTGGGTGAACGGCGAGGACAAGGGCCTCACGCCCATTGCGATCCCTTTCATCTACTACGGGACCTTCGGCATCCGCCTCGAGAAGCAGGGGTACGAGGCGTGGGCGGGCGAGGTACGCGTGCCCGAGCGCATCGACGGCTATCCGATCATCGACCTCCCGTTCGAGCTCGTGCGCCGGCACCGTGGCTTCGCGTGGAGGGGCGTCCTCGAGCCCACCATCCAGGAGACGGACGAGGCGCTCCAGGAGCTCGTCCGCGAAGCCGGCGCGTTCCGCGAGCGGACGCAGCGCGAGGCGCGGTCCGACCCGCCGCGGGCGCCGGCCCCCGCACCCAAGCGCGGGGCGCCTTCCCGATGAGCGAGGTCGTCGACCTGGCGGGCCGACGCGCCCTCGTCCTGGGGCTCGGGCGGTTCACCGGTGGCGTCGAGACGGTGCGCTTCCTCGCGGCGCAGGGCGCCGACGTCGTGGTGTCGGACGCCGCTTCGCGCGCCGACCTCGAGGCGTCGACGCGCGAGGCCGAAGCCCTGGGCGCGGCGCTCGTCTTCGGGTCGCAGACGCCGGCGCTGCTCGAGGGCGTCGACCTCGTGGTCGCGGGCCCCGCGATCCCCTTCGACCACGAGGTGCTCCGCGCCGCCGAGGCGCGGGGCCTCCCGATCACCACGGAGATGAACCTGTTCCTCGAACGCGTGCGTGCGCCGGTGTTCGGCGTCACGGGCACCAAGGGCAAGTCCACGACGGCGACCCTGCTGGCGGGGATGCTCGAGGCGGCGGGGCGCACGGTGCACCTGGGCGGCAACGTGGGGCGGTCGCTCCTCGCGCAGGTGGACGGCATCGTGGAAGGCGACGTCGTCGTGCTGGAGCTCTCGTCCTTCCAGCTGTACTGGACACGGCGCATCCGCCGCTCGCCGCACGTCACGGTGGTGACGAACCTCTTCGGCGACCACCTGGACCGGCACGGCACGTTCGAGCACTACGCCGCGTCGAAACGAGCGGCGCTCGACGCGCAGGGGCCGGACGACGTCGCAGTGCTCCCCTCCGACGACGCCGACGTGAAAGGAGCGGGCTACCTCGAGGCCGGTGAGGCGCGCAGGGTCCTCTTCGGCGACGGGGGCGACGTTCGGCTCGAGGGGACGTCCGTGGTGGGCCCCGCGGGCCTCCGCGTGGACCTCGAGGGCCTGCCCCTCTGGGGCGCGCACAACCTCCGCAACGCCCTCGCGGCCGCGGCCGCGGCGCTCCAGGCGCCCGGCGTGGAGGGGCCGCACGTGCGCGAGGGCGCGCTCGCAACCCGGCCG
>JAUXCH010000515.1 GCA_030618975.1 Planctomycetia bacterium | reverse complement strand
CGTCGAAGACGCCGATCGTGACGACGGGTCGGCGGAAGTCGCCGGGACTCAGGCCCTCACTGCCCGTGTGGCGCCTCATGGTCCGCGCCTCACACCATCTGCGCTTCGTACCGGGCCCGAAGGTCGTCGAGCTGGCGGTCGATCTTCTTGCGGGACTCGGGGATCATCCGGTCGACGAACACGCGTCCGCTCAGGTGGTCGAGCTCGTGGAGGAAGACGCGCGCCACGAAATCCTCGAGCTCCAGCTCGCGTTCGCGAAAGTCGAGGTCGCGGTAGCGGACGCGGATCCTCATCGCACGCGGCACATCACCGTAGAGGCCGGGGAAGGAGAGGCACCCCTCCTCGCCGAGCTCCTCGCCTTCGGCGGAGACGAGCTCGGGGTTCAAGACGACTTCCTCCTCGCCGGGCTGGCCGGTCGGGCACACGAGCATGAGGCGACGGGCGATGCCGACCTGGGGCGCGGCCAGGCCGACGCCTCGAAGCTCGAACATGATGCGACGCATCTCCCCGACCACCTGACGGAGCTCGTCGTCGACCTGCTGGATGGGCTCGGTGCCCGCGAGGAGGACGGGGTGGGGCCAGAGGACGATCTGGAGGTGCATGGAGGCAAGTCTACCGCGTGTGGGCGGGCGGAGCGGGTCGGCGCACAGGGCACCCCGGCGGCGTGGACCCCTTGCAGGGGCGCCGCGCTAGGATGTCGCCTCCACACCCCGGAGTGCCCCCATGGCCGTATCCGACCTGAAGACCAAGGCCCGTGACGCGTTTCGCCGACGCAACTACGACCTCGCCTTGGAGATGTACCTGGAGGCGCTCCGGTTCGATGCGGACGATGCGGAGACGCTGGACGGGTTCTTCACCGCGGCCACGAAGTCGCGCGAGATGAAGGGCAAGGCGCTCTTCGGCGGCATGTTCTCCAAGGTCTCGATCGGCACGAGCCGCGACCCGCAGAAGCGGATGGCGGGCTGCTTCCGGGCCCTCGCGAAGAGGCCGGACGACAAGGGGCTGCTGCTGGCCCTGGGGCAGGCGGCCGGCGAAGCGGACGCGGGCGAGACCGCCGTAGCCGCGTACAAGCGCGCCACCGAGGTCGATCCCGACGACGCCGAGGCGTGGAAGCGCCTGGGACAGTTCCACGGCCGGCGGGGCCGCATCAAGGAGGCGCTGGCCGCGCTCGACGAGGCGGTGCACCTTGCGCCGCGGGACCAGGAGTCGGTGAAGCTGAGGAAGAACCTGGCCGCCGAGGGCGCGCTGCAGACCGGCCGCTACGACAAGGCGACCTCCAGCCGCGAGCTGATGAAGGACCAGGACGAGGCCCGGCGCCTCGAAACCGAGGACCGCCGCCAGTTCACGAAGGAGCACGCCGCCCAGGAGGTCGAGGACCTGCTGGAGAGGATCGACCAGAACCCGGACGATCACCGTCTCTGGGTCCGGCTCGCCGACCTCTATCTCCACCAGGACGACGAAGAGGAGGCGATGAAGGCCCTGAAGCGGGCGGCGAGCCTGGATCCGGAGAACTTCGACCTGCGGGTCCGTGTCGGCGACATGCGGCTGCGGCGCCTGCAGAGCGCGGCGCGCACGGCGACGGAGGCCGCGGCCGCGGCGCCGGACGACGCAGGCCTGAAGGAGGCCGTGCAGCAGGCGAAGCGCACCTTCCTCGACGCGCAGCGCAAGGAGTACGAGCGGCGCGTCGACACCCACCCGCTGGACCTCAAGGAACGGTTCCGCCTGGGTCGGACCCTGCTCGCCCTGGGCGACATCGACGCCGCGGCCGCCGAGTTCCAGCAGACGGTCCGGGATCCGAAGCGCAAGACCGAGAGCCTCGTGCATCTCGCGAAGTGCTTCGAGCGGAAGAAGCTGACGGGGCTGGCCGTCAAGAAGCTGGAGGAAGCCATCCAGGAGTTCCCGACCCTCTCCAGCCCCCAGTCCAAGGACGTCTACTACGCGTACGGCACGCTGCTGGAGCGGGCCGGCGAGGCGGAGAAGGCGCGACAGGTCTTCGAGCAGATCTTCGAGGTGGACATCACCTACCGCGACGTCTCGCAGCGCCTGGACGCCCTGACCCAGGGCTAGAAGCCCCGGAAATCGGCCTCCGGGGCCGAGAATCCGGGGCCGTGGTGGATCCCGGGACGTGGGCCGCCCCCCCGGATTCCGCTTGGCACCCCCGGGCCTCGCGGCACAATCCTCCGTTCCCCTCGAGTTCCGGGCCCAGGAAACAGAAGACCGATGCCGAACACTCCGTCCGCCAAGAAGAGGCTTCGCCAGACCGGGGTCCGCACCGCGCGCAACAAGACGCTCAGGTCGAGCATGCGGACGTGGGAGAAGAAGGTCCTCCAGGCCGTCGAGGCGGGGGACAAGTCAGCGGCCGAGGCCCACCTCTCCCTGGCCTGCAAGCACATCGACAAGGCGGCGCACAAGCGCATCCTCCACCCGAATACCGCCGCCAACCACAAGAGCCGCCTGGCCCGCAAGGTCCGCGAAATCGGCTAGGCGCTCGCTTCCAGCACCGAGGGGTACGGCCACGAGGGGTCCGGCCGGACACCGTGCCACCTGAGACTGAGACGGAAGGTTCCACCCGAGACTGGAGGACTCGCGTCCGCGGCTCGACTGCCTTGCACCCCGGGACTGCGTGCACGCGTAACCTGGACAAGGCGCTCCTGCCATCCGGACGTGAGTCTTCCGGGCTCGGAGCGGGGCCGTGTCCGTCGGAGCGGGAGAACCGGTCAGGCGGAGGCGATCCGCGCGAGGGCCTCGACCGCGAGATCCACGGTGCGATCGGTGACCGCGTACGCCAGCCGGACGTGTCCCGGCCACGCGAAGCCGGAGCCGGGGACCACGAGGAGGCGCTCCTCGACGCAGGTCCGGACGAAGGCGACGTCGTCGCCGTCGCCGGGCACGCGCGGGAAGAGGTAGAACGCGCCCTCGGGGCGTACCACGTCGAATCCGCCGGCGTCGAGCGCGTCCAGCAGGCGTCCGCGTTTCTCGGCGTACCCCGCGACGTCGACGCGGACGTCGAGGAGGCCCGCGACGAGGCGCTGCTGGATGGCGGGGGCATTCACGAAGCCGAGGGCACGCATGCCGAAGACCATCGCGCGCCAGAGATCGACGGCGTCTTCGGACGCGGGGTTGAAGGCCACGTAGCCGATGCGCTCGCCGGGGAGCGCCAGGTCCTTCGAGAACGAGGTCACGTGGACGCTGTGCCGGTAGTGGTTCACCGGCCAGGGCACCTCGACGCCGTCGTACACGATCTCGCGGTAGGGTTCGTCCGAGATCAGCGCGATGGGGCGGCCCTGCCTCTCCGAAGCCTCGTCCAACACCGCGCCCAGCGCGGCGAAATCCTCGGCGGGGTAGACGACGCCGCTGGGGTTGTTCGGCGAGTTCACGATCACCGCCCGGGTACGCGGGGTGATCGCCTCGGCGACGGCCTGGGCGTCGGGTCGGAAGCGGTCGTCCGTTCGGACGATGACGGAGTTCGCCCGGAAGTTCGCCACGTAGTGCGTGTACTCGGCGAAGAACGGCGCGAGGAGGACGACCTCGTCACCGGGGTCGAGGAGCGACTTGAGCAGCACGACCAGGCCGCCTCCCGCGCCGACCGTCATGACGACGTTGTCCGGGCCGTAGGGCACGCCCGTGGCGGCCGCGAGGTGGGAGGCGACGGCCTGGCGGGTCTCGGGCAACCCGGCGTTGGGCATGTAGCGGTGCGTGCCCGGCGTCGGGTCGGCGGCGATCTGCTGGAGCCGCTCGATCACCTCGGGGGGCGGTTCGAGCACCGGATTGCCGAGCGACAGGTCGGCGACCTGGTCGGCGCCCACCTTCTGCTTCAGCTGGATGCCCGCCTCGAACATGCGGCGGATCCAGGACGCGCTTTCGAGACCCTCGGTGACGAGTTTGGAGATCGGCATGCACGCGGGTGTACCCCACGGGCGGAGTTCGCACAACCGTCTGGGAGTCCGGGCAGGCAGCACGCGGGCTCGGCGGTACGTCTCCGCCCCCGAGCACGGACTGCGGTGATGCCCTCTGTGGGGCCCCCGCAGGTGGTCCCTGCACCCCCACGGACCGTGGACGGCCGCGAAAAGCGTTGAAAATCACCTGACCCCTAAGCCCCGCGACCCCTAAGCCCCGCGAAAAGCGCCGAGAATCACCTGACCCCGAAGCGCCCCGAAGCGTGGTTTTGGAATGACGGACGGCCGCCTCTCGCTTGGAGAGACGGCCGTCCGGGGTGGATCGGTCGCTGCTGCTTTCAGGTGTCTGCTAGCGGGACTTGGTCCCGAACACCTTGTCGTAGCGGTAGTACACCTCGAGGCACATCGCGAGGAGCGCCGTGGAGTACACGCGACCGCCGTCCGGTCCCCAGGGACCGATCGGGTCCCAGGAGCCCTTGTACATGCAGTACGTGGTGGTCTTGTGCTGGTTGCG
>JAUXCH010000687.1 GCA_030618975.1 Planctomycetia bacterium | reverse complement strand
CGGCGGGCCTCGTCCTCGATCGCGTCCGAGACACTGACTGCGTGGAGGACGTGCACGTGCATCGAGATGCCGCGTGGCGGGCCACTATCGGGGACGAGCGCTTGCAGCTGCTCGCGGACGCGATCTTCGCCCGCCTGCCGCTCCTCGGGCGTCGGAACGTAGCCCACGACGAACTGGTTGTAGAGCGGGTTGCCGAAGAAGGCGGGCTCGCCAATGTGGAGTAGGTGGACCTCTCCCCCGTCGGCCGCCAGGTGGAGCGCGAGCGGAACGGCGCGGTTGCCCGTCTCGGAAAGATCCGTCGGGCAGAGGATGTTCTGGAAGGGAACCTGCATGCGAGCCTCCGTCACGGCCCTCAGTGGGGTCAGGCGTTTAGCGCGTCGAGGATCTCCATGGTGCTGATCAGGCCGACGTGGCGTCCGCCTTCCTCGACGAGGACGCGATGGATGCGGTGCTTCGTCATCACAGCCGCGATGACCCTGAGCCCGTCCTCGACATTCACGCTGTAGATCTGGGCCGTCATCACGTTCTCTGCGGTGTCCTCGGACTCGGCTGGAACATCGAACGACTCGAAGTCCTCGTCCAGCATCTCCTCCGAGGAGAGGTGGTAGAAGCCGGAACCGCGTCGGGGTCGAGAATCGGGATCTTCGGTGTAGCGACCGATGATGTCCTTCAGGGAGAGGATGCCGACGATGTGGCCGGACTCGTCCGTGACGGGCGCACCGCTGATGCGGTTGTCGCTGAGGATGCGCTCGATCTCGCTCAGCGGCGTCGCGTAGGGCACGGTGATGACGTCGGTCCGCATCACGTCGCGCGCGGTCAGGAGGGCCCATCGCTCGGCGACCGCCTGCGGGGTGGCCGGCGTGACCTCGGATTGCGCGGGCGGCTGCGTGGCCATGGCTGTCTTCCTCCGGGTACTGACGCGATTATCCCCTGAACCGCCTCCGCCGCCAATGGTCACTCCCGTCTCGTCGCGTGACAACGGAAGCGGGAAAGGCGCACGGAATCGCCGACGCGTGCGCCTCACCAGGTGTGACGAAACGCGCACGCGACCTGCCCTGCACGAAGGCCCCCTTCGCGTCGAAGACGCTTGCCGTGCGGGGGGAGTATACACCGGGGCGGGGTGCTCGAAGGGGGCCTTCGTCTACGTTTCGGTCGCACCCTGCTCGCGCACCATGCGCTGGAGGGCGCGCCACCCGTCGAGTTGCTGTTCGGTCAGCGAGGCGGGTGCGCCTGTGCGCACGTGGTGTTCCACGGCGCGCAGCCAGCGGCGCGTGCTGCGGGGGGAGCGCGACGCGGTCGTTGACGACGAGACCGGTGACGGTCTGGCGGTCGTGGCGCCGCATGACGTGGAGTTTCTTGCGTCGGTGGACGACGTAGCCGTCGTCGAGGGCGATCCGGGTCACCGTGCGGACCAGGCGTTCGACGAGCACGTCGGTCTCGTCTCCGAAGGAGAACGTCAGGTCGTCGGCGTAGCGCGTGTACGTGCCGCCGAGGGCGGCGGCGAGTGCGGTGAGGCGCACGTCGAGGCGGCGGTTCACCAGGTTGGACAGTCGCGGGCTGGTCGGGGCGCCCTGGGGCAGGCCTCCGTCCCACGTGCACCACCGGGTGAGCAGGGTGGCGGCCTTGCGGTCCCACCCGATGATGCGGAAGTAGCGCTTCACGCGCTTTTCGCTCGTGGACGGGAAGAAGTCCTGCAGGTCGAGGCGGACGACGAGTGCCTTGCCGACGTGGTGTCGCGCGTGGGTCGCAATGGAGCGTCCGCGCTCGAAGCCGTGCGCGGCGTCGTGCGCCTTCAGGCGGCCGAGGAGGCGGCGCAGCACCCGGCGCTGGAACTCCTTGAAGGACGCCTCGGGGGCCAGGATGCGGCGCATGCCGCCGCTGAGCTTGTGGATCTCGAAGGCCTCGTAGGCGGGCATGATCGGCGCGAGGTCTTCCTGGACCATGCCCAGTCGACGTGCGAGCTCGCGGACGCCGTGTCCGCTGGAGAAGATCCGCTTCAGCGCGTCGCCCAGACCCAAGGCCGCCTCCCTCCGACGAGAACGAAACGACGGACGAGGCCCCGAAGGGCCTCGCCCGCGCTGGCCTGCGCCGGGGTGCGACCCCGGTCGCACCTATCTGAAGGAGTCCCTTGGGACCCGGATGGCGAAACACCACCCTGCGCTCTGCATTCGAGCACCACCAGGACAGTGGGAGCATGATCGGAGCCGGAGGGCGAGGGGTCAAGCAACCCTGTTCGCGGTGGCAGACTCCCTGCACTCGTGTGCACCGTGACATGGCTGAGCCCCCCTGGTGAATGGGAGCTGTTCGCCAACCGAGACGAACGGCGAACGCGTCTCCCCGCCCGGCCGCCGCGCGTCACGCGTCAGGGCGACGTGCGGATCCTCGCGCCGGTGGACGCCGACGCAGAAGGCACGTGGGTCGGCGTGAACGAGCGCGGCATCGGGCTCTGCCTGCTGAACGGCCGGTCCCGGGAGGGCGAGGAGGGCCCGGAGGGGTTCACGAGCCGGGGACTCCTGGTGCTCGACTTGCTCGCCTGCCTGTCGCTCGAGGAGGTCGGCGTCCGGCTCCGGTCGGCGGACCTCGCTCGCCGGCGGGGGTTCCTCCTGCTCGGCCTGGCCCTCGACCGCCCGCCGGTGCTCCACGCGTGGGACGGGCAGGCGCTCACGACGAACCTCGATCCAACCGGGCCCCTCGTGTCCTCCTCGCGCGACACGGAGGAGGCCCGCCGCCACCGCGAGCGGACCTGGCGGCGGCTGCACCCGGCGGGAACCGCGCCCACACCCCGGACCCTGGCCGCATTTCACCGCTCCCACGAGCCCGAGGCGGGACCGTGGTCCGTATGCATGCACCGGGAGGAGGCCCACACCGTGAGCGCCAGCCGGGTGCGGGTGACGACCGCGGGCCGGGCGGAATTCCAGTACGCGCCCGGGCCACCCTGCCGGACGGGTTGGAATGCACCCGTAGTGCTCGATGGGGTACGGACCGGTCGGGCGTGAATGCGGAAGCGGTGGAAGAGGGGGGATGGGTTGAACGACGCCACGACCGCGCTCGTCGTGCCCCTGCCCGAGGCGGAGCCCCTCGTCGGGGCGTACCGCGAGGGACACGATCCGTCGGGCGCGTGGGGCATGCTGCCGCACGTCACGGTGTTGGCGCCCTTCCACCCGCCGGCGCGGATCGACGACCTGCTGTTGGCCGAGCTCGGCGCCCTCTTCGCGGAGATGCCGTCGTTTGCCTGTCGCTTCGAGAGAACGGGG
>JAUXCH010000571.1 GCA_030618975.1 Planctomycetia bacterium | reverse complement strand
GTGCCGAACGTGGCGGACGGCTCCGCGCGACTGAGGATCCGCACATGCAAGCGCCCCCCCCGGACGCGACGACCTCGCTCGTCCACGACGTGTCCGAAGAGAACGATGGATCCGTCGGTCGGGGTCGGCGGGGGTTCGGGGGACGAAGCGACTGACGCACCCGGCGATTGGACGCCCTCGGACCGCGCGCTCCTGCTGCCCTGGAGTTGCGGCGCGCCCGGCTCACGGACCGTCTCGCGCACACGGTCGTCCAAGAGGTCGTCTTCGGCCGATCGTGGGCTCTTCGCACCACGCTCGAGGATCATCCAGAAGAGTGCCGCCACGCCCACGACCACCAGCGTCAGCAGCACGTTGCGGGTCCGCCGCGTCATCGGGACAACTCCTCCTCCCCCGTGGACGACGGAACCCACGCCCGTCGTTCAGGAACACAAGCCTACATCCCCTCTCGGTCCGCCCCGCTGGTCCTCGACGGGAGGGCGAAGCATGCGCCCCACCATCCACCGCTGAGAACATCGGTGGACGAGCCTCCCGCGAGTCCCCATGTTCGGGGCTCTGCGGCTACCCCCCGATGTAGGACGTGCCGCGGGTGCGACACCTCACGAGAGCGCCGCCCGCAGAGCCCAGCAAATGGGTTTTGCCTTTCCCATCATTCCCCCACTGCCTCGGAGGAAATCGGGGGAAATGCGGGGGAAGGGAATGTGTATCTCCAAGCATTCATGGCGTGCGCGAGAGGGCTGTTCGTTGCGGGGACGCATGTCGCTGCGAGTGGATTGATGACCTCTCGGCATTCCCGAACTGTCTGCGCGGCAGCACGCCACGACGGTCGGTGCTACGGCCCCGCCTGCACCAGGCCGTCCAAGAGGCGGCTGTGCTTCCAGGTGTGCGACTCGATCCACTCGCGCGTACGGCGCGTCCCCGCGCCGCCCCAGCCGTCGTCGAAGGGGATCGTGGGGTAGATCGACTTCAACGCGACCATCGAGCGCCAGCCCAGGCAGCAGTTGCTGTCCAGTCGCTCCACCCAGTGCTCGACCATCCACGGCTCGGCCAGGTACGACCACATCTCGTCCGCGAGGTTCTCGATCATCCAGATGCGGTCGTCTTCGAGGAACGCGCGGATCTCACGCTTCGCCTCGGCGTCGCCCGCGATCGCCAGACCAGCCGTGGCGCCGAGGTAGTTGCCCAGGTGTCGATCCACCTGGAACCGGTTGAGCATGGCGCGCGCGCGGTCGTCGTGGACCAACCCCAGGAGATGGATGCTCGCTTCCCGCGCGGCGCGCAACACCGCGCCCGGAGCGTCACCCTCCCGCAGCAGGCGACGAATCTCCGGCAGGGGCTCGACGTCGAGATCGTCGTCCCAGTGGTACAGCAGGTCGAGTACGCACGCATCCGGCAGGCCCGCCTGGGTCAAGAGGGCAAACACCGCCGGGGGGACGAACTCCGCGTCCTCACCCTCGGCCTGAGTCTCCAGGAACTCGCGTACGGTCTCGGCCTCGACACGGCCGAGGATCCAGCGCTCGCCGTAGTCCCAGTGTCCCCAGTCCTCGATCATGGCCGCCGCGTGCTCCGTGTCGCCCAGGCGCGCGAGCCACCGCAACACCTCGCTGCGGATGGGTTGCTGGGTCTCGACCCACCGGTGGAGCAGCGTCACGAGTCGTGGCTCGTCGCGCACCTCGATCATCGCCAGCAGCCGAAGCAGGTCTTCCGGAGTGCGGTCTTCCCAGGGGAGCGAGCCAACGTCGTGCAGTCGCTGGAGCAGGACCTCCGTTCGTTCCCTCGTGAGTCCCTCGGGCCAGACGGCTCCGTAGAACCACGCCAGCGTCAGCGCCGAGGCGCCGCGCTCCCACAGCGCGTTCTCGATCCACGTCATGTCCTGAGCCGTGACCTCCACGCCGTCGAAGCGCTCCTTCCTGAACCGCCCGTCTGCGTCCAGATGGTTCCCTCGTTCGACCGTAGGCGGTTCACTCGCGAGCACGTCGGCGACCCAGCGCTCGCGCGCGGCGGCCCGATCCACGGACCAGAGCAGGTCCCGCAGCACGATCCGCACCTGCTGCTGCTTGTCGCCCGTCGTCGCGTTTGCGGCATCGAGCAGTTCGAGAAAGCGCTGTGGCTCGCCGCGTTCGGCCAGTGCAGCCGCCGCGTATGCCGCCTTTGGGTCGTAGCCCTTCGCCCAGGCCTTCACTCGGTCGAGGCCGCCTTCACCGGACATCGAAGCCATGTGTCCGACGGCCCACCGCAGGAGCATGTGATCCGACATCCCCGCGTCTTCGACAAGGTCCTGCAGGTAGGGCAGGTCCTTCGCGGACGGCGTGAGGTCCCGTGCCCAGCGCCGCAGCCAGAAGTAGGCGGACCGGATCTCCAAGTCGCCGGGCGGTCCGTCAGCATCGAGGCGGATCTTCCACGTGGCCTTGCGCGGGTAGTACGCCTCCGCCAGCGTCACGTACGCCTCCGGCAGGCCGCCCCCGGGCGGGCTGTCCACTTCGATCTCACCCTCATCGAGCGGGGGAACCGGCTTGCCCGCCCGTTCCGCCCGCAGGCGCTTCAAGCCGTAGAGCAGGCCGCGCGCGACCACCGCGCGATACCGATCCTCGCGGTCGTACTCGCCGCACATCGCGACGTGCCAGAGCACGCGCCGGAAGACCTTCGGGCTGCCCTCGTCGAGCAGGGGCACGAGGCCCTCGACGTGGTGCGCGCGCATGACGCGGTGCCACGAGTCCAGGCTGACGTAGCCGCAGGCGCCTGTCTGGTCCGCCGCGGCCTGCCGGAAGAAGGGCACCAGATCCGGACTGCCCCACGCCCGGACGCCGGCGCCGATCCCCCAGGCACGACGCTTGGTCGGCGACTCGAAGGTCGATGTCGGCCGCGCCATCAGCAGGCTCATCTGTCGGCGGATCTCGCGGCTGTCGAGGTGCTCGGCGCCGACCGCCTCTGCGGCAAGCGTGGCCAGGGCGATGTCCTCTGAGACCAGCGCGCGGCGCAGGATCGCGACCCGCTCTTCCAGTTGACGCCGCTCCCACCCTGCGAGGGCCGCGGCGTGTCCCTCGTGCTCGGGGCTGCCGAGGAGGCGCAGCCGGTCTTCGGCGTCGTCGGCACGTAGGGTCTGCGCGCGCAGGGCCAGGAGCGACGCGAGCATCAGCACAGCGAGGAGAAGACCGCGGTGCGAACGAAGGAAGGGTGCCACGACCTCACTCTAAACGTGGCATCGCGACGTCGGAACCGGGGAAGGCAAGCCCGGCGTTCCCCCGTCGAGATGCGTTGCATATCAGGATGAGATCGGTCAAAGCCCTGGCTTCTGGGCTCTGCGGCCCATCCACCGATGTCATCCCCCGATGTAGGACATCTCCACCCGATCGGTCGAGGCGGTATGGTCTGCGCGGGCCTCGGAGTAGCGATCGTCGCGGCGCTGCCACAGGCCCGCGAGCCAGGCGCGCACGTCGTCGTCGGAGTCGCCGCTACGAAGCCTCGCCTTCAAGTCGTGGCCCCGCGCGGCGAAGAGGCAGGTGAAGAGGTGGCCGTCGGCGGAAAGGCGCAGCCGCGTGCAGTCGCCGCAGAAGGGGCGCGTCACGGAGGTGACGAAGCCCAGCTCGCCGCGGCCGTCGGCGTGACGCCACCGGGAGGCCACCTCGCCGCGGTAGGAGGGCTCGACAGGTTCGAGGTCGAACTCGGCGCGCAACCGCTCGAGGAGGTCGGCGGCGGAGACGACGTCGTCGAGGCGCCATCCGTTCGTCTTCCCGACGTCCATGAACTCGATGAAGCGGAGTGCGTGCCCGCGCTCGTGGAAGGCGCGGACCATGGGGATCACCTGATCCTCGTTGACGCCGCGCTTCACGACCATGTTGACCTTGACCGGGGTGAGCCCGGCCTCGACGGCGGCCTCGATGCCCTGGAGCACCCGCCGGACGGGGAAGCCGACGTCGTTCATGCCGGCGAAGACGCGGTCGTCGAGCGCGTCGAGGCTGACGGTGACGCGGTGGAGCCCGGC
>JAUXCH010000397.1 GCA_030618975.1 Planctomycetia bacterium | reverse complement strand
GGCCGCGTCCTCGCCTCTCCGTCCACTTGGTATCGACTCGTCCGCGAACGGGGGTGGCGTCGCCCTCGTCTTCGGATCCACCCCAAGGGACCGAGGGTCGGCATCCGCGCCACGACGGCCAACGAGGTCTGGCACATCGACACCACCGTGATCCGGCTCCTGGACGGTACGCGCGCCTACTTGCACGCCGTCATCGACAATCTCAGTCGCCGGATTCTCGCGTGGCGGCTCCACGACCACTTCGATCCGGGCACGTCGGCGGACCTCCTGGTCGAGGCAGGCGGCGACGTCTGCGGCGACGCCCAGCCCCCGATGCTCCTCGCCGACGCCGGCATCGAGAACCGAAACGGTGCCGTCGATGCGTTGATCCAATCGGGACTGCTGCGCTGCGTGCTCGCGATGACCGAGATCCGCCTCTCGAATTCCATGATCGAGGCTTGGTGGAGAAGTTTGAAACACAACTGGCTCTACTTGAACCAGCTCGACTCCGTCGCCAAGGTCCGCCGGCTCGTCGCGTTCTACGTCGACGAGCACAACACCCGTCTCCCCCACTCCGCGTTTCGAGGCCAGACGCCGGACGAGATGTACTTCGGGACCGGCCATGCCGTTCCAGACCATCTGACTGCGGCGAAGCAGGACGCCCGCTGCAGGCGACTCGAGGCAAACCGCGCCGCACAGTGTTCCGTCTGCGCCTGACGTTCACCGCCTTCACCCCACGGAGGACCATCGGCTACAGCCATGACGATTTGGCCATTCACGAATCGATCCCTCGTGAAGGCCGGCAGCCGGGCCATCCCTAGGGCAGTGAGCAGCCCCACCCTGTCCGCCGCACGCCCACCGCCAGCGTGTCGAGTTCTCGAACAGAGCGTGCAGAAGGTCGTGACAAGTACCTCCGCTCCGCCCCGCGGCGTATCCGCCAACGCCACAGACCTACCGCCTCGAAGCAAACTTGTGCAGCTTTGGGAATCTGCGGATCCAGCCACTGGCCCGCAAGGCCGGGAGGTGAAGGGCCGGCAACCAGGGAGTCGGCTGCGCACCTCCAGGGGGGCTATCCCCTCACCGAGGCCATAGCCCGGTGATTTCGACGCACATAGAAGGGCGGAATCGGCCTAACCTCTTTGCTCCAGAGGACTTGCAGGTCGCTCCAAAAGAGCCGCACCCCAATCGAAGATTCACTTGGGTACGGGGTGTTGCGTCCGCGTCGGCCTTGTGTCACCGCCATTGGGTCTAGAATGGGACGCGTGCAGCTGACGTGGGTTCGATCAAGGCCCGAACGAAGCACGGGGCGTCTTGGGGCGCGTCGGGACCGACCCGCGATCGGGTCTGCGGTCCGCCGGCTCGCGAGGCGCGGCGGCACGGGGCTCGTCGCGGGCGCCCTGCCCCCCCCCTCTGGCCGAGCGCCGGGTGACTCCGTGCCGATCGGCCGCCCGAAGAGGAGCTGGCAGACCGAAGAACCGTCGAGATACGGGAGGAACCGATGAGTGCGGAGCAGAAGCACGGGATCCTGGTTGCTCTGGACGACTCCGAGGCGTCGCAGCAGGCGCTGCGGTACGTAGCGCACATGACGCAGGGGCGATCCCGGTTCAGGCTCCGCCTTCTTCACGTCCTGCCCTCGGTCCCGCCGGCTCTCCTCGAGCACGGCGGCTCGGCGGACCCGGTCAAGGAAGCCGAGCTGGACAGGGAGCTGCGTGAGGCGCGCCAGCAGTGGATCGCCCAGGCGGAGCAGGAGGCGCAGCCCCTGTTCGAACGAGCAAAGGAACAGCTCGAGGCGGGAGGCTTCGATTCGGCGGACATCGAGACGGAGTGCCGCGCCTCCATCTCCGGTCAGGCGGTGGCGCGCGATTGCATCGAGGCGGCCCGGGACAGCGGCTGCAGGACGGTGGCCATCGGTCGCTCCATGCTTCCGTGGTATCGCGAGGTGCTCCACAAGCACCCGTGCGACGAGCTCGTGAAGCACGGCGACGGACTCACCATCTGGATCGTGGAGTGGGAATAGCTCCGGCTTGACCCCAGACGGGCGGCGGTCAAGGATGGGTGCCCAGCGGCCAGGCCCCGGAGGTGCGCCATGAGCAACTCTCAGGAGGTAGAGCAGACGGTTCTCGTCTTCTACCGCGTGCGCGCGGGCGAGCGCCTGCACCACTTCCAGGCCTCGTTCCTACGTGCGGCGTACCGCGGGGCTCGCCCCGGCAGCGATCTGGTGCGGCAGATGGAGCACGTGGGGTACGTGTGCGCGATCGAGCCCGGCGCCCGGGTCCGGACGGTCCACGAGGTCCGCACCCCGTGCAAGAGCCACGAGGAGGTCGAAGCCGAGGTGCTGCGCTACCTCGCAGAGCAGCACGGAACGTCACCGGATCGGATCGAGGAGATCGCCCGCCACGTGTTCGAAGCGAGCTGACGGCCCCGAGCATCCGGGGTCGCTCGTCCTCTTACGGTGCCCAGCACAGAACGAGGACCAAGAGGGTGCCTTGGTCCATCCTCACCCGGGGGAACGAGTAGACCGTCTGCCCGTCCCGGTTCACGTAGCCGTACGACTTCCCCCCGTCCTCGACGACGAGTGCCAGACCCCCGCGGAACGGCGCGGCCTGCTCGAAGCGTGGCTTGATGACCCAGGTTCCGCAGGGATCCAGATAGCCGTAGGGCACCGCGTCGACGGCAGCAGCCGCCAGGCCACCGGAGAACGAATCGCCGAGGAGAAGCGGGGCGCGATGGCGACGCGACCGTGCGCGTCGAGATAGCCGAACCAGCCATCCCGGTTGCAGAATCGCGCCTGTCCGTCCGAGACCGGAGAGATGGCGCTCTGCTTCTCGCCCACGACCGCCCCCGTGCGGCCGCGTAGCCGCGGGCTCCACCCCGTAGCCGGCCTCCACCAGCACGCGCTGCACGGCCCCTGCGCTGGCCTGCAGACCCTCGCTTCGAAGCGGCATGTCGTGGATGCGGTCCTGGCCCCAGTCGGGGTCGGACTCCTTCATCATCAGGATCGCGCGGCGCGTCGGCTCCGGCAGCCGGCTGTCCGCCGTGTTGCGCCGGTGGCCGAGCAGCCCCGCCGGCCCTTGATCCTCGAACCGGCGGCGCCACGTGTACAGCGTCGTCGGCGTCACGCCACCAACTCGGCGAACTCCGTCGCCGCAAGCTTGCTGCGGATCCACGCGTCGAGCAGCAGCAGACGCTGCTCGCCCGTGAAGCCAGCCGCCCGAGATGCCTCGGGCGCCACCGTCCGTGCGGTGCGATTCGGCGTGCCCGGCGCACGGAACTGCGGAGAACCGGCGCTGCCGCCCGGCCCGCAACGTGCTCGACGATGCGCTCGTTGTGTCAAACGGCGCTCCATTTCGGTCGCAGAGTGGACCCCGTTCCGACCCTGCCTGTTGACTCGCGAGGGCTACGAGGAGCCTGGAATCGGGCTCGCGCGAGGCGGTGCGGAGCCAGACAGGCAGGCGCGAGACGGTGGCTCCCTCCGAATGGACCTCGCGCCGGTACACTCCGCGGGTGCGCCTCAGACGCGTCCTACCCGTCGTGCTCGTTACTGTCGCACTTGGCGGTGTCGCTGCCGCCTTGGTCAAGCTCGGCGACTCCTCCGGACCCGCCTCGCAGGTGACGTCCGTGGTCTGCGCGAAGCCTGACGCCTCCGAAGCCGCGCCCGACGCAGACCACTGCATCGCGCTGGAGCCACGTCTGGTTGGCCGCGAGGGACCGTCCGCGCCAGCTGCCGACGTGAACGGCAGGACTGGCGTCCCAGCGCGGGACCCGTCGGCGCTGCCTGATCCTGATCCGCGGTTGCCGGGCGGTGAACCTCCCCCCCCAACCTCCAGCGCACCCGAGGCGGTCCGCGTTGGACCGTTTGCCAGTGCGGGAATCTCAGCCACCGGGGAACTGGTGTTCGGCCAGACGCCGTGGACGACGGTCGCGGTGCCCGAAGGGTACGAGCTCGTCTGCTACCTCATCGGCGCGCTCGCGCCCACCCCGCCGCGGCTCTTGCCCGCCCTGCAGGGCATCCCGGACGAGTCGCCCGAGACCCATGCCGGGCCCGATCCGTGGTGGACAGACCTCGCCGAGGCTCTCGTGGAGACGGTCGGCCGAGACCGTTGGCCTGCCATGGACACCCTTCTCGGATGGGATTCGGAGCAGGCAGCGCTCTACGTCCAGCAAGACGCAGAGGGACACTCGCGGGTCACGGAACTGCTGACGCGACGCGCTGCGGGTCGCCTCGCGACGCTCCAGGTCGTCGTGGAATTCGATCCCTCTCCTGAAGAGCCAGCCGATCGGCTCGGCGTGGATGTTCCGTGGGGCAGAACGGTCCGGGCGCATCGTGGTTCGGTTTGGGCCTTCCTGGACGTCCCAGTCCCAGTCGGCGCCGACTTCGACGTCGAGATTGCGTCTGAGCCGCTCATCGCCCTGTCAATCCCGCCGCTTGTGGCCGGCTTGGACACGGGTACCGCCGTCGGCGCACGCCGTGTCGAGGCAGATGACGGATCCGATGCGATCGAAGTGGAGGTGGCCGCTTCTCAGGGCCAACCCCGATTCGAGCCTCGCGAGGTCACAGCGACCTACACGAACGTCCCGGTCACAATCGAGGTACCACAGCTGGGCGTCGCTCGCTGGCGGGGGCGCGTCCCAGCTCGGCCCGGGAAGCACCACGTCCAGTTGGACGACGGCCGGTCGGCGACACTCGTCGTGCTGGCGTCGCAACCCGGCCCGAGGCCCGATCCACCCTTCGTGCGTCACGTCCTTGCTCCCCGGCGCCTGTCCCCATCAACATCACACGCACGAACCCCCCAGTCCCTCATGGTCACCTGGCAGGCGCCCGGACCCCTGCAAGGGAGCACGATGACCGTCCCGCTCGTCGGGCACGGTGCCTGGCGTGACGGTCCCCCCGCTACGGGAGCCTGCACCGTGGACGCGCGTGGACTCGCCGTAGACCCCTCTCGCGAGTGCCCGTGGCCATTGGCCGAAGGCGGGGTCCGCATCCATGCCGCGGTGTTCCCGGCGGGGGATGTCGACGTGCTGGACCTGCTGGTCGAACGATGCGACGCGGCGTCCGACGAGCGCGAGTCGGCTCCGATCCTCCGTGATGACTGGACCCACGGCGTGTACCACACTTGGTACGAGACCCTCTCGCTCCCCGTTTGTCGGGTGCGGGTGGACACCCGTCGCGTCCACGTCCCAAAGGGCGGGGAGGCCGTCCTCCGACTCGACGACGGACCCGCGGGGACCCTGCGCGTCTCGTTCCCGCACGACGACTGACGCGGCCTCTCCGTGCGCGGCGCTACGACGCCAGAATCGGATCAGCCGCGAGGCCACCGCGTCGGGGCACAGGCCCTTGGGCCGACCGGTCGATTGACACAACCTGCC